>JAUPWC010000612.1 GCA_030916665.1 Verrucomicrobiota bacterium | reverse complement strand
CGGGTTTGAAGGTGAGCACGAGCACACGCTTGGTGCCAAGCTTCTTCGCCAACTGATACGCGGTGAAAGTCTTGCCGAAGCGCATCTTCGCGTTCCACAGGAAGCGCGGGACGGCGTGCATATCCTCTTTCCAGATCGAGTGGAAGTAAGCGTGCGTCTTCTCCACGGCAGCGCGCTGCTCAGCCCGTATCGCAAACGTTTCGTGGTGCGCGCCTGTGAACCGCTGCCCGGTGCGCAACTCGGTAAGGACGGTTTTTACGTCCTTGAGCGTGCATCGCATCCATTCCAACTCCGTGTTTTCGAAGCTCTTTCTAACGAGCGCCGTCCGCACGTCGTGATCAGTGAAAATCGTGCCGTCGGCGCGCTCGGCCGACTCATCGAGTTCGATGCGATAATTTTTGATCGCAGCTGTTTTCACCTGTTCGGCTACACGCTGCCTCACATCGCGCGTCGTCTGGCCCACCTTGAGCAGACCCGCGTGCGCCATGTCATCAATCGAGTAGGCGTAGATGCGTGGCCGCACCTCCGGCTTGGACTCTAGGATTTCGTCGATGGTGGGCTTACTCATCGTCATCATCGCCGAGGTTCATCGCCCTGACCTGCGACTCGATGTATTCTTGTTCCTTTCGTGTGATACCATACTTTGAGTAAAGGGCTTCGTCCGTCCAAGTGCGGTCCCATGCCTGCAACGGCACCCAAACATATGTGGAGTGCGTTGCGTGTTGAGTTATCTTTCGCGCAGAGACGAGAAATCGAAAAAACCTCGTCGTGTAATATGACTGGAGGCTTTCGGCTGCCTTGCGCGAGCCAACATTGAAGAAAAGGAAAGATTGGGTGCAAACCGACGGTGATGACGCAATCAACGGCTTGCCCAGAATCTGATGCGGCACCGCATCGCCACCATTGAACGCCTGCGGGACAAAAACCTTCCAAGTGTCGATCAGATGAGGGCTCTTGGTGACTTCCTTGCGCGCGATGTAGCCCACGCCACGCTTCATCGTGCGGATATAGTAGATCGGGACATCACCAGAACGCTCCTTGCCGTGGAATCCGTCGAAATTCGAAGTCCAGCCGAACTCCTTGTCGCGAGCGAGAATCGTATTTATGGAGGTTTCGCCACGAGCCACCACCTTGCGTAGGATCGAAACTGCACGGGCATCACGCACGAAAACGTCGTATTCTCCAAGATTTCGCTGAATTGGTCCGACGACTTCGCTGCCACGAACCGTGGTGACGTTACAGTCGCCGTCGTGTGCTGCATCCCAAAGAAAGTAGCAAACGCCCGCCTTCACCTCAACCCCGGGAAACACGTCGTTTGCCGCCGGGTAATCGACCAATTCGCGCACGCGCCGGTCACTGAGCATCGTCTGACGAAATTCACTTAGACCCAGACCCGAAGCCATCCAGCGAGACGGGATGACCATGGCGAGGAATCGAGGCTGCAACCGTTTGGCCTGTTCCACGAAGTGCTGGTAGATAGGCACGTCGCGCGTGCCACCGTCGCTGGCCAACTGGTAGGGCGGATTGCCGATGATAACGTCGAATTGCATATTGCCTCCAAAGAGCTCGGCGAGCCGGGCGTTGATGTTGTCGGTGTGAATGAAGGCGTAGGCATGAGTTTCGAGGCCCGCGGCCCGGTCGAAGACAGAACGCCCCGCTCCGCAGTAAAGGCACTTGTCGCCATCCCATGTGTGCTTGAGGCGCTTGAACCAGATGTTCCCATCGTCGCTGGCGAAAGACCGGGCGATCGAGTGCTCGCCCTTGGCGTGCTTCGAGCAATAAACACTTCGCCGTGCCAGCAGGCTCGTGAGGTGTGTGATCCCGATGCCAAAGACCTGCTTGGTCAGGATGTGGTTCACACGCTGCTCCAAATCCGGGATTTCTCGGGCCAGCCCTTCCGTGAGTCGGCGGGTGATTTCGCGAAGGAACACGCCCGACTTGGTGCAGGGGTCGAGGAACTTCACCGTCTTATCGGCCCAAAGTTTAGCCCCGCTATGATTGGCAGCCCACGCCTCGGCCAGGGTGTCGAGCATCCGGTTCGCAAATTCCGGCGGGGTGAAGACCTCGTCGTTGGAGAGGTTGGCGATGCAGGTCAGCACGTCGGGGTTGCGTCCGCGCAAAGTGAAATTGGCCCTCGCGCTCATGCCGGCCCCTCCGGCGCGCCGGCCGCCAGTTCGCCTACCGTCGTGGGCGGATAAGTTTTGGTTGGGGTAAATATCTCGTGCTTGCCGAGCTGGGCGAAAAGTGACCCCTCGGCGCTGAAGGCCGAAGACTGGGTGAGACTGTCGAAGCGAAAATCACGCCGCTGGAACCGGCCCTTCCCCAGGTAGCCCCATTCGGCAAAGGCGATAGGCTGGCCGTCGTGGGCGCGCATCGTCAGCGCGTCGCCATGGACAAGGTTCAGACCAAGGACACAGGACGCGGCTCGATACAGATCGTCCGGTGGATCAAGGTTCAGATGCTCGGCGAATATCTCCAGCAGGTTGGCCCGGCACTCGGCGATGTTGTCCGGCAGCAGCTCGATACCGTAGATGCACATCAACCCGAGCAGCGCGTAGTGCCGTCGCTCAAAATCGGATTTGCCGTATTTGAGTTCCACGGCGGTCAGCTTGCGTCGCAACACCTGCACGAGGAAATTGCCGCTCCCGCACGCCGGCTCCAGGAAGCGCGAATCAATGCGCTCGGTCTCATCCTTCACCAGATTGAGCATCGCCTCGACCATCCACGCCGGGGTGAAGACCTCCCCGTGGTCGGCGACGCGCTGTTTGGACTTCACCAAGCTCATGGGCAGATGCGGCCACTGCTTTTTGCCGCCGGATGAAGAGACGTAGGGCGCATGTGCACGCCACTTCGAACTACCTATAAGTAGCTGTAAAGCCTACACTACCCATAGGCGGTGTTTGAAAGAACCCGCGCCCGCTATGGTCGTGTGTGGTCAACGAAACGACGAAGCGCTTGATAGCGCGCGTAAAACAACTCCGGGTGGCACAAGGCCTCACTCAGGAGCAATTCGCGGAGCGCGCCGATTTGGACCCCAAATATTACCAGCACGTCGAGGCCGGCCGGAAACCAAACCCTGGAATGGATACCCTGCTCAAACTCGCCAAGGGAGCCGGCCTGGAGCTGTGGCAATTGTTCAAATTCGATCACCCACTCCCGGTCGTCGCTGAGGAGCCGGCGAAACACGGGGGCAAGGCGACTGTCGGCAAGGGGACGCGCAAGGTGACCAAGCGCTAGCTCCCGGCATCGCACCGCCGAAACCCGTGCGGGAGACCCGTCTCACCTCCGACACGTCGGGAATGAAGCCCGACCTACGGGAACTGTGCCGGGCGATTCCACCCGCCTCCGTCACCGTGGCGGCCCTCGGCCCGGTTGACACCCCTGCCCTGCCTCCGCATCCTTCCCCCGTGAGCAAGCCGCGCAAAGTCGAGGAGCCCCAAGCCACCTATGCCGCCAAGAAGCCCGCGAAGGCGGCGTCTTCCACCAAGCCAGGCCCGGCATCTACGAGCGATGAGGCCTTTAAGCGGGTCACTGATAAGATATTCACCGAGCGAAAGGAACTCCTTCGCAAGCTGGCTCAATAACCGACGGGTGGACACCGCCCCTCTTGGTATATGGATGAGCCTGTTTTCCTTTCCCGCGAGAGGGTGCTCCAATTGCACATTCTCTCCCTCCAGCAACACGGCGGTCTCGCCGGTCTGCGCGAGCCGGGCTTGTTTGACTCGGCGTTGATGCAACCCGAGGCGACCTATCACTACGGTCGAGGCGACTTGGCGGACATCGCGGCCGCCTACGCCTTCCACATCGCCCAGAATCAGCCGTTTCTCGACGGCAACAAGCGCACCGCCATCACCAGCGCGCTCGCCTTTCTGGAACTCAACGGAACCTCCACCTCGGCAATCACCGATGCCGAACTCCACGACGCCATGATCGGCATCGCCGAGAAGCGCGTGGACAAGGCCGGTCTCGCCGCGATCTTCCGACAATGCATCCGGCTTGCCCCTTGAAGCCAAGGTGGAGCCCGCGCTCCGCGCGGGCTGGATCGAACCAACCTGCGCGGAGCGCCGGTTCCACCCAAATGCCCAACCATCGGCTTTTCTCTCCGTGACCTCCGCGTTTCAAATGCCTTTTCCGCCATGAAACCCGTCAACATCCGCGACGTGCCCGAGGAGGAGCAGCGCTCGCCCGCGGGGCATTTTCAATCCTTCTGCCGCAACCTGTCGCTCGCGCTCGGCGGCGTGCGCAACGCCGGCACCTGGGGCGGCGGACATCCGTTCGACCTCCAGATCCGCCGCATCCCGCCGGGCAAAGCGGTGTGCCCGTTTCACGTCCACTTCGCCCAGTGGGAGCTGTTCGTCGTCCGCTCCGGTCACGGCACGGTGCGCGTCGGCGACGAACGCCACGCGGTCCGCGCCGGCGACGTCTTTCTGCACCCGCCGGGCATCGCGCACCAGCTGCTCAACTCCGGCGGCTCCGACCTGGAAGTCCTGATTATCACTGACAACCCGTTCCTCGACGCCTGCCACTACCCCGACTCCGACAAGTGGGGCCTCCGTCCGCCGGGCAAATTCTTCCGTCTCACCGAAACCCCCTACTTTGACGGCGAGGAAACGCCTCATCCCGACAAAGTTCGTAATACGAACTTTGCTCCCCCTGCTCCCCTTGCAACCGAAGATACCAAAGTTCGTAATACGAACTTTGGCCGTGTGCCGCCCCTGACGGCGGCGGAGACGCCTTTCTCCGCGCGCAGGGTGAGCATCGACGACCTTCCCTGGGAGGACTGGACCTCACCCAAGGGAAAGTTTGCGCAGTCGGGCAAGCAGCTATCCCTCGCGCTCGGCGCCACGCACCGCGCGCCGCTCGCTGCGGGCGGTCATCCGTTTGACTTGGAACTCGCCAGGATTCCACCCGGCAAATGTGCCTGCCCGTTTCACTTCCATGCCCTGCAGTGGGAATGCTACCTCTTCCTTGGTGGCCGCGGCGAATTCCGCCTCGGCGATGAACGCTTCGAGGTTGGCGACGACGACCTCGTGCTGGCGCGCCCCGGCGTGGCGCACACGTTCACGAACACCGGCACGGAACCCCTGACCTACCTGCTCGTGACCGACGACCCGCCCGCCGACTACTGGCACTACCCCGACTCGGGGAAATGGGGTTTCAGCACCCCGCGGAAGATTTTCCGGCCGGCCGAGGCGGATTATTTCGAGGGTGAGGAGTGAAATCCGGCAGCAGAGCGAGGGATTGGTTGTAGGGCGGGGTCTCCGAACCCCGCCCCGGACGTGATATCATGCCAAGCGAAGGCGGGGTTCGGAGACCCCGCCCTACAAAATCAAGCGAGTCACTTCTTCGCCGGCGCGAGGAACTTCTCCTTGGCCACGAAATACAGGAAGCCGCAGAGCAGGCCGTAGGGGATGAGCGAAAGCAGGTCGGCGTGCGGCCCGTTGAACAACGGGTTGTGCTCCGTCATGAAGCGGCCGACCGCGGCGTCGAACTCGTCGGTCACGCCGGCGAGGAACGCGATGACGATGCCCGCGATGGCGCCGCCCGCGATGTAGCCCGAAGCCAGCAGCACGCCGGGACTCTTGTCGCTCTCGGCGTTGAAGGTCTCCCGATCCATCTTCGCATAGACGGGCTTCTTCCGCATCCAGCGGTCCACCGCCCAGCGGAGCATGCCGCCCACCCAGATCGGCAAGGAGGACGAGATCGGCAGATAAACGCCGACCGCGAAGGCGAGCGCCGGCACGAACGACATCTGCAGCGCCACCGTGATCATCGCGCCGAACAGCACGAGCGCCCACGGCAGCTGTTGGTCGAGGATGCCCTTGATGATGTAGGAAACGAGCGTGGCCTTCGGGGCGTCGAACTTGCGCACCGGCGAACCGTCGGGCCGGACCGTATGCGTGCCGTTGATGCCGGGGTCCACCAGCCAGACGGCGTCGCCGCGGTCGTTGACGAGGTATTTGCCCGCCGGGCCGCCGGCCTCGTCGGTCTTGTGCCACGAGTAGTAGGTGGCGGCGTCGCCCTTCGCCTGCGGTCCTTGGAGCGACTCACGGTGCGTGAGCTTGCTCACGTCGGCATGGAGGCCGGCCGGCGCCACCTGTGCGGCGGGCACATAGACGGTGGCCGACTCGTTGAGCTTCATCAGCACCGGCCCGAGCAGCACCGCCGAGGCGAGCGCGCCGATGAGGATCGCGTATTGCTGGAGCCTGGGCGTGCCACCGACAAGGAAACCGGTTTTCAGGTCCTGCGAGGTCGTGCCGCCGTTGGACGAGGCGATGCACACGATGCCGCCGATGGAAAGCGCCGTGACGTAGTAGGGACCGCCCGTCCAGCCCACGAGCAGGAAGATCAGGCAGGTGAACAGCAGCGTGGCGATCGTCATGCCCGAGATGGGATTCGACGTGGAACCGATCTCGCCCGTGAGCCGCGAGGAAACCGCCACAAACAGGAAACCGAACGCGATGATGAGCAGCGCGCCGAGGAAATTCATGTGCAGCGACGGCGCCAGCATGATGCCGGCAAGCAGCACGAGGATGCCGATGCCCACGAACTTGAGCGACATGTCCTGATCGGTGCGCGGGGTCTCCTCGTTCGCCGCCCCGTGGCGCGACAGGCCGAGGTCGCGGAGGCCGCCCTTCATGCCGTGCCAGATGGTCGGCATCGCCTGGAGCAGGCTGATGAGCCCGCCGGCCGCCACGCAACCGGCGCCGATGTAGAGCACGTAGGCGCCGCGGATTGCGCCGATGCCCATCTCGGAGATCGGCACCGTGCCGGGTGCCAGCGGCGCGGCCAGGCCTTCGCCGAAAAACCGGATCATCGGGATCAGCACCAGATAGGAAAGCACGCCGCCCGCGGCCATGAGGCCGCCGATGTAGGGACCGATGATGTAGCCGACGCCCACCAGTTCCGGGGAAATTTCCGCGCTCACGGATCCGGCCTTGAGCGGCGCGCCGAAGACTTTCTCCGGCACGTCCTTCCAGGCTTTGAAGGCGACGTTGAGCGTCTTGTAAACAAGGCCGATGCCGAAGCCCGTGAAGATGACCTTGGCGCCCGGCGACCGGCCCAGCCCGGCCGCCTCGGCCGCCGCCATCTCGGCCTTGGCCGACGGCGACGCGGCGGCGCGCGACACCTCGTCCACGCCGGCCTTGAGCACCGCCGCGCAGGCCGTGCCCTCGGGATACTTGAGCGTGCCGTGCTCCTTCACGATGAGCGCGCGGCGCAGCGGGATCATCATGAGGATGCCCAGCAGGCCGCCCATCACCGCCACGAGCAGCACGCGCGTGAGCTCGAGATCGAAGCCGAGGATCAGGATCGCCGGCATGGTCACACCGAGACCGAACGCGATGGACTCGCCGGCCGAGCCGCCGGTCTGCGTGATGTTGTGCTCGAGGATCGTCGCATCGCGTCCGCCGACCTTTGACCAGCCGCGGAAGAGCGCGAGGGAGATGACGGCGACCGGGATCGACGCGCTGACCGTGAGGCCGACCTTCAGCACGAGGTAGAGCGACGAGGCGCCGAACACGAGGCCCAGCAGGGCGCCGGTCAGGACGGCACGGAACGTGAATTCAGGAATCTTGGCCGAGGCCGGGATGAACGGCTCGAATTTCGGGGAAGGTTCGGTGGACATCGCGTCGTATTTCTCGCGACGCTGGGAAGCTTATGACAGGGGCGCAATCCCGGAGAACTAGGGTGGAGCCCGCGAAACAACTGTGGGCAGCGCGCTTGCGCGCGCTCTTTGCCCGACCGGCGCGCGCAAACGCGCTGCCCACCCAAGGCAAAGCCTACCGCTTGCGCGCCTTCGCCTTCAGCGCGGCGTTGCGGGCGGCGAGGCGCTGCTTGATCAGCCAGTAGAGCATCTCGACGCGCGGCACGGCGGCGCCGACGGACTTGGCGCGGCGCACGGGCTCGCCCCAGATTTCCTCGAGCTCGACGTCCCGGCCTTCCTCAAAGTCGATCAGGCTCGAAGGCCGGTAAGATCCCATCTTCGCCGTGCGCTCAAACTGCAGGTCCACGAAGGAATGCGAGATCTCGTGCCCGAACTTCGCCGCCGCCTCGACGATCTCCTCCATCAGGCGCCGGGCGAGCTGCCGCAGGCCCTCGTCGGCGATGAGCACGTCGGTCGTGATGCCGCCGGCCACGATGGCGAGGCCGTTGAACGGCACGTTCCACACCAGCTTGTGCCAGCGCTGCGCTTCGAGGTTGTCCTGCGCGTTGCATTTCACACCGGCGCGGCGCCAGAGCGCGGCCACGGCCTGCGTGCGCTCGCCGGCGGGCTTGCCGAACTTGCCGATGGTCATCAATCCGGGGAAAGAGCAGCTCACCACACCCGGCGCGGTCCGCATGCAGCCGATGTAGCAGATCGCCCCGATCACGCGGCCGGCGCCGACGATGTTGGCGATGGGCTCCTCGACGCCGAGGCCGTTCTGGAGCGTGAGCACGGCGGTGTCGGGCTTCAGCAAGGGCGGCAAGATCGTCTTCAACGCCTCGTTGGCCGTGGCCTTGGTGGCGATGATGACCAGATCGCAGGGCCCGATCTCGGCCGCCGACCCGTAAACCTGGATCTTGCGCGCGCTGAGTCGCTCGTTGGGACTTTTCACCTTGAGGCCATGCGCCATGAGCGCCGCCCGGTTGCTGCGCACCAGAAAGTGTACGTCCTCGCCCGCTTTTACGAGCCGTGCGCCATAATAGCAGCCCAAGGCGCCGGCGCCGATGATTGCGATGCGGGGTTTGTCGGGGAACGAAGTGCTCACAACGCCCCCAGTCGTCCCAAAGACGGCCCGAAAACTCAATCCCTCAGTCCAAGGTTTCCATTAGCGAAATTCCGATTTCTTCACAGTCGCAGTTCACCTGTTCGTAATGTCCGCAGGTCCCCTCCGGGGCCTCCTCGAAGCATGCTCTCTCGGAACCCCGGGGGAATGTCCCCCTGGCCACGGGCCAATCCCTCCCGACGCGACATCCGCATCCACCCACCCTCCTCTGCGCAGACAGTGCCCTTGTTACCAAGCTATTATAAATAAACTTATAATGCGCTTTTTGCGCAGGGGGCCCGTTGATAAGGCCCGAAGGCCACCGGTCCGGCTGATGTGACTCACCTGCCCACGACCTGCCCACCGGCTGTTCACAATTTCAAAAATGAGCCCGGCACAGAGTGAAGTCCGGTGTCGGCTGACAAGTTATTCACAGCCCCGGGAGGCGTTCACAACGGCATGTTGTCGGTCAGCCGCACTTCATCCACCCAATAAGAAACCGCCATGAGGCACTGGCCCGGAAAAATCTCGCGCATCGGCTCCATCGTGCGCCGGTCCACTACCGCGATGTAGATCACGCGCAGGCGCCGCTTGGCCGTGATGATATGCGTGGCCTCGGCCACCACCCGGTCGGTGCTCTTCACGCCTGAATCGACCATCTCCTTGGCCTTGCGCAGGGCTTTGACCACGGCGAGGGCCTCTTCGCGTTGGGACGGCGTCAGGTAGGTGTTGCGCGCGCTCAGTGCCATGCCGTCGGCGTCACGCACGATCGGTCCGGTCAGAATTTCCAGCGGCAGCAGCAGGTCGGCGGCCGTTTTCTTGAACACTGCCAACAGCTGCGCATCGCGCTCCCCCAGCACGACGACACCGGGTTGCACGATATTGATCAATTTCACCCAGCAGGTGAGCGCGCCGCGAAAGAGCGCCGGCCGGGTCACGCCGCACAGGGGCTTGCTGATCGCATCCTCCTGCACGAGGGAGGAGAAACCCTTGGGAAACATCTCGTCGGCCGTGGGGGTGAACAGAATGTCCACACCCTCCTTCTCGGCCAGCATCGCATCCGCTTCCACGGTGCGGGGATACTTCGCGTAGTCCTCGCTCGCGCCGAACTGCAGCGGGTTGACGAAGGCCGACACCACCACCGCCGCGCCGCTCTCCTTCGCCAGCCGGATCAGGCTCGCGTGCCCGGCGTGCAACGCCCCGAGCGTCGGGATGAGCGCCACGCGCCGACCGCCGGCGCGCAGGGCCGTCGCGGCTGCTTTCATGGCGGGGATGGAGGTGACCTTGTTCATGACCGGGAAGACGCTTGAATAACCACACGCCGTTCCCTTTATCAAGCCCCTTGCCGCGCCGGAGCCCGTCAGGGCGAAGGCGGGTCACCCGCCACCTCCTCCTTTCCCATGATCCGCATCAACGAGAACTACACCAAGCTCAAGGCCAGCTACCTCTTCGCCGACATCGCCAAGCGCGTGAACGCCTACGTCGCCGCCAATCCGTCCAAGCCGATCATCCGCCTCGGCATCGGCGACGTCACCGAGCCGCTCCCGCAGGTCTGCCGCGATGCGCTGCACGCCGCCACCGACGAGATGGGCGCGCGCGCGACGTTCAAGGGCTACGGTCCCGAGCAGGGCTACGCCTTCCTCCGCGACGCCATCGCCCAGCACGACTACGCCGCCCGCGGCTGCAAGATCGAGTCCGACGAAATCTTCATCTCCGACGGCTCGAAGTGCGACTGCGGCAACATCCAGGAAATCTTTTCGCAGGACCTGCGCCTCGCCATCCCCGACCCGGTTTACCCCGTTTACGTAGACACCAACGTCATGGCCGGCCGCACCGGCGCCAACGTGGACGGCCGTTACCAGGGCATCACCTACCTCGAATGCACACCGGCCAACGGCTACGTGCCCGCCGTGCCCTCGGTCGCCACGGACCTGATCTACCTCTGCTTCCCCAACAACCCGACCGGCGCCGTCGCCACCAAGGCGCAGCTCGCCGCCTGGGTCGCCTACGCCAAGGCCAACAAGGCCATCATCCTCTTCGACTCCGCCTACGAAGCCTACATCCGCGACCCGCAGATCCCGCACTCGATCTACGAGATCGAGGGCGCGCGCGACGTGGCCCTCGAGTTCCGCAGCTTTTCCAAAACGGCCGGCTTCACCGGCACCCGCTGCGCCTACCTCGTCGTCCCCAAGACCGTCGTCGCCTACGACGCCGCCGGCAACGCCCACCCCATCCACGCGCTCTGGAACCGCCGCCACTCGACCAAGTTCAACGGCGTTTCGTATCCCGTCCAGAAGGCCGCCGCCGCCATCTACACCGACGCGGGCAAGCAGCAGACCGGCGCCCTCATCAACCACTACCTCGCCAACGCCAAGCTCATCCGCGACGCCATGACCAAGCTCGGCTTCCCGTGCGTCGGCGGCGACAACGCCCCCTACATCTGGGTCAACACCGGCCGCGACAGCTGGCAGTTCTTCGACACGCTCCTCAACCAGGCGCAGGTCGTCTGCACGCCCGGCGCCGGCTTCGGCAAGTGCGGCGAAGGCCACGTCCGCATCAGCGCCTTCAACTCTCGCGAAAACGTCGAGACCGCCCTCGCCCGCATCGCCGCCGCGCTGAAGTGAGGGAGGGCGACTCCTCCGGACGAGCTGTAGCGGCGGTCTATGACCGCCGTGTCTCGTGGTGGAGCGCGTTGCTCCTCAACGCGCTTCTTCAGAAACGCACTGGGGAGCAGTGCGTTCCACCCCACAAAAAAACTCAGGCCGCCCGCGGGCGGCCTGTTTCATTTAAACGCCGGGGATCGCCGCCGGCGTGCTGTCGTGGACCCAGAAGCGGGAGACGACTTGGTGGTCCTTCTTCAGCTCATAGCCCCACTCGG
>JAUPWC010000611.1 GCA_030916665.1 Verrucomicrobiota bacterium | reverse complement strand
GACGCCTGGCTGCGCCTGCGCCGCAACCGCCTGGCCGTGACCGGCGGCGTCATGCTCATCGTGCTCTCCCTTGCCTGCATCGTCGGCCCCTGGCTGAGCCCCTACGACTACGCGGAACAGGACCTCGACAACACCTTCGCCGCCCCCGGCGCGGAACACTGGCTCGGCACCGACCAGCTCGGCCGCGACCTGCTCGTGCGCATCCTTTACGGCGGACGCATCTCGCTCGGCGTCGGTCTCTGCGCCACCTTCGTCGCCCTGACCATCGGCGTCGTTTACGGCGCGGTGGCCGGCTGGGTCGGCGGACGCACCGACGCCGTGATGATGCGCATCGTGGACATCATTTACGCCCTGCCCTTCACGATCTTCGTCATCCTGCTCATGGTTTTCTTCGGCCGGAACATCGTGCTGCTCTTCGTGGCCATCGGCGCGGTGGAATGGCTCACCATGGCGCGCATCGTCCGCGGCCAGATCATGTCGCTGAAGAAAATGGAGTTCATCGAGGCCGCCCGCTCGCTCGGCTTCGGCAACCGCCGCATCATCTTCCGCCACCTCCTGCCCAACGCCCTCGGCCCGATCATCGTCTATGCCACGCTCACCATCCCGGCCGTCATGCTGCTCGAGGCTTTCCTGAGCTTCCTCGGCCTCGGCGTGCAGCCGCCCATGAGCTCGTGGGGCACGCTCATCAATGACGGCGCCAAGAAGATGGAGGAATACTGGTGGCTGCTCGTCTTCCCCGGCGCGCTGTTCTCGCTCACGCTCTTCTCCCTCAACTTCCTCGGCGACGGCCTCCGCGACGCCCTCGACGTGCGCGGAGCCAAGGACTGAGCGATCCGCGTATTGACACTCTGCCAAGCGGGTAATACCGGTTTTCCATGCCCACCGTGACCGTCAAGCTGAGCGCGGCCGAACATGCCCGGCTGCAGGCCGCCGCCGCCCGGCGCCGCACCACCAAATCGGCCGTGTTGCGCGAAGCCTTTGCCCGGCAGTCCGCCGGTGCCAACGCCGGTTCCTCCGGCACGCTCTGGGACAAAATCGGGCATCTGGCCGGCGCCCTCGACGGCCCCGGCAATCTCTCGACCCTGAGCAAAAAACTGCCGGGCTATGGCCGCTCCCGTCGTTCTTGATACGGGGCCGCTGGTCGCCTTTCTGGACCGGCATGATCCGCTGCATGGCTGGGCCTGCGCCTGCATCCGCGAATTATCCGAGCCGATGCTCACCTGCGAGGCCGTGGTCTCCGAATGCCTGCACCTGACCGAGCACTGCGATCCGGCCGGCAAAACGGTTTTCGAACTGCTGCGCAGCGGCGGCCTGCTGCTCGCCTTCGACCTGAACGACCATCAGGAGGCGATCGCCCGCCTCCTGGCCAAATACCAGGACCTGCCCATGTCGCTGGCCGACGCCAGCCTCGTCCGCATGAGCGAACTGCACGACCGCTCGCGTGTCTTCACCTCGGATTCTGATTTCAAGCTCTACCGCCGCCACGGCCGGCAGAGCATCCCCCTGATCTATCCCGCCCACTGATGCTCCGCCGTTTCCGCCCCTATTTTCACCACCTGCGCGAGCACCGTTCGTTGCTGATCGTCGCGATCCTGTGCGGCATGATCGCCGGCGTGGCCACCGGCGCCGGCCTGCCCCTGATGGTGAAATTCGTCTTTCCGGTGGTCTTCGGCGAAAACGCCGCTCCCCTTTCCAACTGGGAACTCGCCGGCATCGTGATCTGGCTGCCGCTGGTCTTCATCATCCGCGGTGTCGCCGGTTACCTCAACACCTACCTGCTGCAGATGGCCGGCACCCGCGTGCTCGAATCCATCCGGCGCGACTTCTTCCGCAAGCTCCAGCTGCTGCCCCTCTCGTTCTTCGGCCGCCACTCCTCGGGCGACCTGATCTCGCGCGGCCTCGCCGACACCAACCAGCTGCAGGTGGCGCTGACCAGCGTCGCCAACGAACTGGTCAAAAGCCCGGCCACCCTGATCGGCGGCGTCAGCATCATCGCCTGGCAGGCCTACCAGGTCGAGGGCCTGCCGCTGGTGCTGGTCTCCCTTGCCGCCGTGCCGCTGACCGTCCTGCCCATCCGCCACATCGGCAAGAAACTCGCCCGCCGCTCCGGCGGCATCCAGAAGGAACTCGGCGCCGTCACCAGCCGGTTCAACGAGAACCTCGCCGCCGCCCGCGAGATCCGCGCCTTCGGGCTGGAGGAGCGCGAAACCGAGCGCTTCGGTCTCGTCACCCGCGCGCTGATCATCGCGCAGATGAAGTTCGTGAAATACGAGAAGGCCCTCGGCCCGCTCATCGAGATCATCTCGGCCGCCGGCATCGCCTTCACCCTGCTCTACGCCTACAAGATCCAGCTCGACCAGACGACCTTCGTGTCGCTGATCACCGCTCTCTACGCCAGCTACGATCCGGTCAAGCGCCTCGGCGCGCTCAACAACGAGCTGAAGCGCGGCCTCGGCGCCCTTGACCGCCTCGAAGCCGTGCTCCACGAGCCCGTCACGATCCAGGACCCCGCGCAACCGGTCGCCGTGGGACGCCTGCGGGGCGACATCGCCTTCGCCAAGGTCACGTTTGCCTACGGCGACACCCCGGCGCTGAGCGGCATCAACGTCTCCATCCCCGCCGGCACCGTTTGCGCGCTCGTCGGTCCGAGCGGCGCGGGCAAGAGCACCTTCGCCAACCTCGTCCCGCGCTTCTACGAGGTCGCCGCCGGCCGCGTGACCATCGACGGCATTGACGTGCGCCAGATGAAACTGGCGGACCTCCGCCGCAACATCGCCCTCGTCTCGCAGGAACCGGTCCTCTTCAACGACACCATCTACAACAACCTCCTGCTCGGACGCGCTGACGCCTCCCGCGACGAGCTCATGACCGCCGCCGTGGACGCCCACGCCGACGAGTTTATCCGCCAGCTGCCGCAGGGCTACGATACCATCGTCGGCGAGCGCGGCTCGCTCCTCTCCGGCGGCCAGAAGCAGCGCATCGCCATCGCCCGCGCCTTCCTGCGCGGCGCCCCGATCCTCATCCTCGACGAGGCCACCAGCGCGCTCGACTCCGACAGCGAGGCCGCCGTGCAGGACGCTCTGCGCAAGCTCGTCCGTGGCAAAACCGTGCTGATCATCGCCCACCGCTTCAGCACGATCCGCGACGCCTCGCAGATCCTCGTCTTCGACAAGGGCGAACTCGCCGCCCAGGGCGGCCACGCCTCGCTCTACGCCGGCAACGCCCTCTACAAGTCGCTCTACGACCGGCAAAGCGGCGGGGCCTGAGCCGCCGCCAAGTTTCAAATGCCAAGAAACAAGTAACAAGAATCGGACGCGCAAGACACACGTCTTGCCACTTGTTACTTGTTACTTGTTACTTCCCCTCATGCCGCATGATGGGCCCAAGGAATTCTCAAGGGAGGTGGAAAACCTCATCGCCGGCTTCCGCGGGTTGCCCGAGGACGAAGGTCGCTCCAAACGCCGCAAGACCCAGGACCTCGGCCCGCTGATCGACGAACTGCTCGTCAAATACCGCATCAGCCACGACTCGCTCGAGCACAGCATCCGCGAGAAATGGCCGGAGCTGGTCGGTGTCGCCAACGCCACCTACTCGCACCCGCTCGTCGTCGAGCGCAACCTCCTCGTCGTCCTTGTCTCCCACGCCGTCGTCCGCAACGAGCTCTTCCTCCACCGCAGCATGATACTCGAAAAACTCCGCAAGCTGCCCGGCTGCGACGGGATCAAGGGACTGGCGCTGAAGACCGGCTGAGGCGGCTTGACCCTAGCCCTCAAGTAGCTACTCGTAGCTACATGGCGACTTTCACCAAGGCGAAGCTCTTCCAGCACGGCGGCTCCCAGGCTGTCCGCCTGCCGAAGGCCTTTCGCCTGCCGGGCGGTGAGGTCAAGGTCTCGCGCACCGCGCGCGGTGTGCTGTTGGAGCCGCTCCGGGCCGACGCCGAGGAGCGTCGGCGCAAGTTTTTCGCCCTGGCCGGCTCCTGCCCCGAGCTCGCCGACGTGCCGCCCCACACCGCCCCGGACATTCCGCGCGACTGATCGCCGTGCTCTACCTGCCCGACACCAACGCCGTTTCGGCCTACATGCGCGGCAGCCACCCCGGGTTGGCGGCCAGAATGCAGGAGACCTTCGTAAAGGATCAGCTCCGCCTGTCCGTCATCGTGCTCGCCGAGCGTGAATTTGGCCTGATCAAGGGCGGCACCGCCGGCCAACGCCGCAAACTTCAATCGCTGGAGCAATTGCTCGTCGTCGAACCATTCACGCGCGAGGACGCCCGGCGCTACGCCACCATCCGACACCAGCTCGAATCCCGCGGCCAAGGCATCGGCCCCTTCGACACCCTGATCGCCGCCCAAGCCCTGCGCCTCGGCGCCACCATCGTCACCCGCAACGTCCGCGAGTTTTCCCGCGTTGCCGGGCTGAATGTCGAAAATTGGGAAACATGAACCGAAACCCCAAAGCTCTCGAACGCCTCCAACGCTGGTATTTGGCTCACTGCAACGGAGGGAGACTGGGAACACTCCTACGGAGTCAAAATTGACACTTTGGATAACCCCGGCTGGTCTCTGTCCATCGATCTTGCTGGGACAGTTCTCGAAAAGAGGGCTTTCGAAGCATTGTCACACGGAATCGGAGAAACCGAGGAACCATCTGGAGAGAAATGGATCGTTTGCAGGATTGAGGACCAGAAATTCGTGGCGCACGGCGGCCCCGGGATGCTGGACGAATGGATTACCCGATTCCTGGACTGGGCTGATGCGAACCCTTGATTCGCGCCACCCTGCCCCAACCGCCTCATGCAAAATAACACTTGCGCGGCATGCCTCCGGCTTGGTTAATTACGGCTTACGTTAGTTGAACTCTGCTGGTCGCAGGGTTCGACCACGGTCAGTCCGGGCAACCGGACACTAACGGTGCCGCCGGCCCTCCAAAAGCTGGCGGCACGGGGTAAAAGCCCCGCCAAAGACCGCGCCATCAACCATATAAACCATGTCACAACCCGTTAAATCCGAAGTCATCGCCCAGTATAAAACCCACGAGAAGGACACCGGCTCCAGCGACGTCCAGATCGCGCTGCTCACCGCCCGGATCAATCACCTGACCGAGCACCTCCGCACGCATCGCAAGGACTTCCACAGCCGCCGCGGCCTCCTCCAGATGGCCAGCCGTCGTCGCAAGCTTCTTGATTACGTCAAGAGCGAGGACCTCGCCAAATACAACGACCTGCTGCAGAAGCTCAGCCTGCGCAAGTAACCCGTTTTCACGAAAGGCGGCCCACCGACGGGCCGCCTTTTGTTCTTCTTCCAGAAACAGACCGACGGGACATTTCCGCTTACTTCTCTTTCAAGGTGGAACGCGCTGACCCCAGCGCGTTTTCCCCGAAGCGTCTTGAGGTCAAGCCGCTCCACCCCATAGAGCCGTAATCCGAAATTTCCCGGGAGCTGATTCAGAAGGGAACCGAAACGGCCAGATCCGAACCCCGCGCCTCGGCACCGGCAATCCGGCCGGTCGTTGCGCACCCCTGTTAGAGAAATCCGAAAATGAATCAGAAACACAATGTCTCCGTCGCCGGCCTGAACCTGAAGTTCTCCACCGGCTCCATCGCCAACCTCGCGGGCGGCGCCGTCTTCGTCACTGTCGGCGAGACCAACGTCATGGTCACCGCCTGCGCCGCGCAGACCATGCGCCCCGGCCAGGACTTCTTCCCCCTGACCTGCGACTACCGCGACAAGTATGCCGCGGCCGGCCGTTTCCCCGGCGGCTACTTCAAACGCGAGGGCCGCCCCTCCGAGCGCGAGATTCTCATCTCCCGCCTCTGCGACCGTCCCTGCCGCCCGCTCTTTCCCGAGGGTTTCCTCAACGAGGTGCAGATCATCGGCCAGCTCATGTCGGCCGACCTCATCAACGACTCCGACATCGCGATGGTCAACGGTGCCAGCGCCGCGCTCCACATCTCCGACATCCCGTGGAGCGGCCCGATCGGCTGCGTCCGCGTCGGCCTGATCGACGGCGCCTTCGTCGCCAACCCGAACCTCGACCAGATGCAGTCCTCGTCGCTCGACCTGATCTACGTCGGCAACGAGAAGGACATGCTCATGATCGAGGGCTCCGCCGACCAGCTCCCCGAGGATGAGTTCATCAAGGCGCTTGAGTTCGGCCACCAGGCCATCCAGCCCATCATCGCCGCGATCAAGGAGCTCCAGCAGCTCGCCGGCAAGCCGAAGGCCACCTTCAAGCTCGTGGGCGCCACCCCCGAGGCCCGCGCCATCATCGAGCGCGTCGTCCCCGCCGAGCGCGTCTCCGCCGCCATCTTCGGCTACGAGAAGAACGTCCGCTCCGCCAACGTGAAGGCGCTCAAGGAGGAGGCCAAGGCCGCCCTCACCGCCGAGCTCGGCGCCGACAAGTTCACCGACGTGGACCTGAACGTCGTGTTCGAGGACCTGCAATACAAGGCCTACCGCGCCACCGTCCTCTCCCGTGGCGAGCGTTCGGACCGCCGCGACGCCAAGTCGCTCCGTCCGCTCAGCTCCCAGGTCGGCGTGCTGCCCCGCGTCCATGGTTCCGCCATGTTCCAGCGCGGCGACACCCAGAACATCGCCCTCGTCACCCTCGGGCCGACGAAGGAAGCCCAGGACATGGACGGCCTCACCGGCGGCGCGACCTCCAAGTCGTTCATCCTCCACTACAACTTCCCGCCGTTCTCCGTCGGCGAGG
>JAUPWC010000610.1 GCA_030916665.1 Verrucomicrobiota bacterium | reverse complement strand
CAGGACCATATTCTGCGCAACGCCCTGGCTGCCGCCAAGGCCAACGGCCGGGCCCTGGCGGTGATGTACGACCTGTCAGGCCTGAAAACCACCGGAGAGGACTGCTCTTCGGTCATCGAAGACTGGAAGATGCTGGTCGACGAACTGAAGGTGACCAACCAGGGAGCGGACCAACCTTACCTCTACCACAACGGCAAACCCCTCGTCGCGATCTGGGGGGTGGGGTTTCCCGATCGCAGCTACAATATCCGGAATATCGGGATCAACCGACTCATCGATTTTCTCAAAAATGATCCGGTATATGGCGGGTGTTCCGTGATGCTCGGAGTGCCCACCTACTTTCGGGATTTGGACAAGGACTGCACGAGCGACCCCTATCTGCACGAGCTGATCGAGTCCGTGGATATTGTCATGCCTTTGATGGCCCAGCGTTGGACTCCCCTGGTCCACAATCCGATCGAGCACATCAGGGATCACGTCCTGGCGGACATCCGATGGACCAAGGAACGGGGGGTGGACTACGCGCCCCTGATCTATCCCGGTTTCAGCTGGAGGAATCTGTCGCTGGGCAAACCGGATCTCGCCCGCTACACGGCCTACGGTGCCATCCCCCGGTTGGGCGGACGCTTCTACTGGGACCAGATGACCACCATGATCAGCGCCGGCGCCGAGATGATCTATGTGGCCATGTTTGATGAGATCGACGAGGGCACCGCCATCTTCAAGGTTTCAGACAACCCACCCGTAAGTGATCGGTTCCATTTCGTCGGCAATGACGGCGTACCTTCGGATCACTATCTCTGGCTGACGGGCCTCGGGGCCAAAATGCTGCGACGGGAGATTCCTCTCAGCCTTCAGATGCCGGAAAGAAAATAGCAGAATTGTCTCCAGTTGTTCCCGTGCGCCACCTCATCCGTACCGTCTTCGCCGCAAGGCTCATCGGGCTTTCCCTTGCTCTGCCCGGTGCCATCGCGGCGGAGCCGCCTGCCCGGCCCAACGTCCTCTTCATCATCACCGACGACCAATCCTACGACGCCCTTTCGATCGTCCAAAGGGAGCAGGGCGCGCAGGGTCGTTTCCCCTGGCTGGATACGCCCAACTTGGACCGGCTCGCCTCCGAGGGGGTGCGTTTTCGCAACGCTTTTGTGACCAATTCCCTGTGTTCTCCCAGCCGCGCGGTGAACCTGACCGGTCTCTATAATCACGAGGATGGCAACGGCATCGCGTCCAACTTTCGACCCTTTGCCGCCAGCAACGTCACGCATGCCACCTTGATGCGTGAGGCCGGCTACACGACGGCCTACGTTGGAAAGTGGCACATGGACAACCAGCGGGAACGGCCCGGATTCGACCATCACGCCACTTATTTGGGGCACGGACGTTACGAGAACTGCCCCTTCATCGTTGATGGGAAGGAAACCTCCTCCACTGGGTGGGTCGACGACGTCGCCACTGACTACGCGATCGCCTTTATCGAAATACAAAAGGCCTCACCCAAACCCTGGTCGCTCGTTCTCGGCTTCAAGACACCGCACCAGCCCTGGGAGCCCCCGGCCCGGACCAAGGATTTATACGCCGGGGCAGTCGCCCGGACCGTCCCCAATTTTAACACCCCGCCACCTTATCTACGCGCCCAGGGCAAGAACCGCAGCGGTCAGCCGGTTCCGCCCACCGCGCCCACCAACCTCGGCTATTTTCGTTGTATCAAGGCCATGGATGATTGTGTCGGTCGCCTCCTGGCCGCGGTTGAGCAATCAGGCATGGCGGAAAACACGATTGTCATCTTCACCTCCGACAACGGCGTCTATCTCGGCGCGCACGCCACGGGTGACAAGCGCAGTGCCTACGAGGAGAGCTTGCTGGTTCCCTTTCTCGTGCGTTTCCCGGCGCTGGGTCCCGCGGCCCGCGGCCGCATCGTGGACGAAATGGTGCTCAATCTCGACCTGGCTCCCACGCTGCTGGACTTCGCCGGCCTGTCGGCTCCCCCGGCGATGCAAGGCCGAAGCTGGCGGCCGTTGCTGACCGGGCAAACCGTCCCCTGGCGGCAAAGTTGGTTCTACGAATACTTCGCAGAAAACCAAAAGAACACCCGCGTGCCCGACCTGACCGCCGTGCGCACCGTCGATGCCAAGCTGATCAAGTATCCCGGACACCAGGCCTGGACCGAATTGTTCGATCTCAAGAATGATCCCTACGAGACCAAGAACCTCTTCGATGATCCCGCTGCCGCGGCGCTGAAGGCGCGGATGCTCGCGGAGCACGACCGGCTCGCCCGGGAATTGGGCTTCCGCGTGCCGTCCTTCGTCGACCGCCCACCCGATTGGGGCCAGCCCGGCAGTCTGGCGGGAGACCTCGATTCGCCGTAACGTCGCCGGAGCAACGAGGAGGCACCGCCGAACACCCTATTCCCCGACCATGAAATCACCCTTCAAAACAAGCCGCGGCCTCGTGTCCGCTCTTGCCCTCTGGTTTGCAGCGTTGGCGTTCGCCCAGGAGCGGCCCAATGTCGTCATCGTGCTCGCCGACGACCTGGGCTACGGCTCGGTTGGCGCCTACGGCGCTGATCCCGGTCTCGTCCGAACTCCCCATATTGATCAGCTGGCTGCCGAGGGAATCCGCTTCGACCAGGCCTATACGACCGGATCGGTTTGCTCGCCGACCCGCTATGCCCTGCTGACGGGCCGCTACTCGTGGCGCACGCACCTCAAGCACGCCGTGGTGAATGAAAATGATCCGCTGTTGATCGAGATGGGGCGGGAAACAGTCGCGTCGTGGCTGAAGCAACGGGGTTACCAGACCTCGCATTTCGGAAAATGGCACCTGGGTTATGGGACAGCGCCCTTTGAGAGCCTCGCGGATGCGGCCGCGGTCGGGCCCAACTGCGTCGGGTTCGACCATCATTTCGGGGTGCCGAACAACATGGACGATGTGCACAAGGTCTATGTCGAGAACGACGGCATCTTCGGCCTGAGGAGCAAGCGCACGTCCCCCTACGGCAAGA
>JAUPWC010000609.1 GCA_030916665.1 Verrucomicrobiota bacterium | reverse complement strand
TAGATCACGAGCGTGTTCTTGCGCAGCAGCACGCCGAAGAAGCCGATGGCGAAGAGCAGCGCGCTCAGGGCGATGTAGGTTTCGAGTCCGGCGGGGTTCATGGCAGGAGGAAGGCCGGAGGCCGGAGTGCGGAGACCGGAAGAGCAGAAAGTGTTAAGCGAGATTGCATGGCGGGCATTGTTATGGGGCCTTCCCGGCCTCCAGTCTCCCGACTCCCGTCTCAGGTGCTTCGGAGAAGCGTTTGCTCAGCACGATGACGCCCAGCATGGCGATCAGCAGCATGAAGCCCACGATCTGCACCGGCAGGAGGTAGGTGGTGAAGAGCAGCTCGGCGTAGTTCTTCAAGG
The DNA here is from genome assembly GCA_030916665.1 of Verrucomicrobiota bacterium. Taxonomy (GTDB): domain Bacteria; phylum Verrucomicrobiota; class Verrucomicrobiia; order Opitutales; family Opitutaceae; genus Lacunisphaera. The sequence continues at coordinate 5,498 of JAUPWC010000609.1, read as the reverse complement.
AAGGCGCGACGTGCGCGGCGGAACCGGTGGCTGGAGTGTTGATGCCGACCGTGTGCGCGCCGACCACCAGCAACGCGCCACCGAGCACCGCCGCCGCGGCGGAGAGCTTGCCGAAGGGCTTTTGCGCGCCCGGCGTGGTGTCGAGCAGCATGATGATGAAGAGAAACAGCGCGACGACGGCGCCCGCATAGACGAGCAGCAGCACGAAGGCCAGGAGCGCGGCGTCGAGCAGCACGAACAGGCCGGCCAGGCCCACGAGCGAGAGCAGCAGGCAGAGGGCGGCGTTGACGGCGTCCTTGTTCAGGACCACGGCCAGGGCGCTGCCGAGAGTCAGGAGGGCGAAGGTGTAGAAAACGAAGTCAGCCATGGCTCAATGGTGCGGGTTGCCGCGCTCCTCGGCGGCCTTCTTCTTGTCCCACTTGAAGTGCTGGTCGGGCAGCGTGCCGCCGAGCTCGTAGAGCTTCGCCTTGTCGTTGACCATCTCGGCGCGGGTGTAGCCGGTCATCGAAAAGGTGTTCTGGAGGAAGATGGCCTCCTCGGGGCAGACCTCCTGGCACAGGCCGCAGTAGATGCAGCGCAGCATGTCGATGTCGAAGGCCTGCGGGCCCTTCTCGACGTGGGCGCGGTCGGGCTGGTTGGCGGGCACCTCGCCGGGGGTGATGCGGATGGCCTTGGGCGGGCAGACGAACTCGCAGAGCTGGCAGGAAACGCACTTCTCGCGGCCGTTGGGGTCCTTCACCAGCGTGGGCACGCCGCGGTAACCCGGCGGGATGGCGGGGCGGACGTCGGGATATTCCAACGTGACGTTCGGCTTGAAGAGGTGCTTCAGCGTGACCTTCATGCCGGCCACAATCTGCGGCAGGTAGAGACGCTCCGAGAGCGAGAGGGATTTGCGTTCGACGACGTAGGCCATGGCTCGGGTCAGTTTTTAACCACGGATTGCAGGCATGAACACGGATAAAGGACCAATCCGCCCATGCATGTCATTCTGAGCGAAGCGAAGAATCCAGTATGATTCCAGCCAACGCACATCCTGCTGGATCCTTCGCTGCGCTCAGGATGACAGGTTGTGGTGATGAGTTGTGAATCGAGAATCATCGATGCGGGAGCGCTCAGAGGGCGGGTTTCTGGAGGGGGTTGGCGAAGATCGCCCAGGTGGCGGCGACCGTCACGACGGCGAGCGCGGCCCAGTAGGCCACGCCCAGCTGCAGATCGCGGATGGCGATGGCGGCGGCGTAGAAGAGCAGGTTGCCGATGGCGAGCGGCAGGAGCTTCTGCCAGCCCATCTTCATCACCTGATCGTAGCGGAAGCGCGGGACGGTCCAGCGCACCCACATGAACACGAAAATCATGAACAGCACCTTGCCGACGAAGATGCCGAGCGAGAGCAGGCCGACGATGATCGGGTGCGTCAGCACGGGCGACACGGCGCCGAGCCACCCGACCACCAGCGAAAGCGGAATCCACGGCAGCGGGTTCCAGCCGCCGAAGAACAGGAGGATGAATACGGCCGAGCCGATCATCATGTGCGCATACTCGGCCACGAAGAAGAGGCCCCACTTCATCGCGCCGTATTCCGTGTGGAAGCCGCCGACGAGATCGGCCTCGCCCTCGGCCATGTCGAAGGGCAGGCGGTTAGTCTCGGCGAAGAGCGAGACGAGGAAGACGATCGCCGCGATCGGCATGATAAAGATGAACCACATGCCGCCGAGGAAACCGGGCTGGCTCTGGAACTCCACGGCCTTCGCGAGGCTGAGCGTGCCCTCGCCGCCCGGGACGTTGATCCACAGGAAGACCGGGATCACGGAGAGAGTCATGGAAAGCTCGTAGGAGATGAGCTGGGCGGAGGCGCGCACGCCGCCGAGGAAGGGATACTTCGAGTTGGAGGCCCAGCCGGCAAGGATTAGCGCATAAACGCCGAGCGAGGAGACGGCGAAGACGGCGAGCAGGCCGATGTCCACGTTGGCGAGGATCAGCGGCACGACGCGGCCGGCCTCGTCCACATAGGCGCCGAGGGGTACGGCGGTGACCGTGGTGAGCGCGGGGATCATCGCCACGACCGGCGCGAGCAGAAAGTAGAATTTGTTCACGTGCCCCGGCAGCGAGTCCTCCTTGAAGAACATCTTGCCGCCGTCGGCCAGGAGATGGAACACGCCAAGGCGCTGCAGGAGGCTGATGCCCGGCACCCACGCGACCCAGAACGGCAGCGCGCGGTTGGGGCCGGGGCGGCCCTGCATCCAGGCGGACACCTTGCGCTCGACCAGCGAGCTGGCGCCGCCCAGCGGGAAGATCACGCCGATCACCGCGAGGCCCTTGATGACGGCCTGCAGCATCGGATGGAGGCTGTTCCAGAGTTCGACGATCGCGGTCATGCGTTGACGGCCGCGGGCACGGCGGCGGGTTTGAAGTGGAGCGTCTCACCCTCGCAGAAGGGCAAGCCGGCCCACGCGGAGGCGTCGAGGAGGTGGCCGGTGGCGGGCAGCGCAGCGTGGCTGAGGCCGGCGAGGACCTTGGTCTCGGCGGCGATCTGGGTCCAGAGCTGGCCGAGCGCAAAGGGCAGGATGCCACCACCAGCGGCGGCGACCAACTCCGCGAGCGTGACAAGGTCGTCGTTCACGCCGGCGGGGCCCGGCACGGCCTTGGCGAACTTCTGCAGGCGGAACTGCTGGTTCACGAAGCTGCCGGACTTCTCGAAGACGGTGAGCGTCGGGATGACGACCTTGGCCGCGGCGCTCGTGGCGTTATTGTGCGTGCCTAGATAGATGACGGAAACCTTGGCGAGCTGCGCGGCGGTCAGGCCGGCGGCCGTGAGGTCCTCGCCGACCGAGATCACGGTCTTCACCTTGCCGGCGTCGATGTCGGCCGCGAGGCCCGCGAGTTTCTGCGACGGAAGCGCGGAGATCAGGCCGGTGACGAGCGCGCCGCGGACGTTCGGGTTGCGGTCGGAGGAAATCAGGAGGCGGTCGCCCTGCCCTACCCGGCTGACGAGCGAAGCCTGCGTCTTGAGGGCATCGGCGAGCTTCTTGGTGAGGAACTGTTCCTCAAGGCTGCTGCGGCCGGAGCTCACGACGGCGACGGAACCGGCCTTGAGCAAATCGGCGGCGGCCTTGAGGGCCATGTCGCCGCCGGTGCTGTTGCCGCCGATGGCGGGCGCGAGCAGGCGGTCGTCGGCCTTCACCTGCTTGTAGAGCATGCGGCCGGAATCGGCGAGCCAGGTGTCGTTCACGGCGTCGTTACGGCGCGGGGTGATGCGGTAGAGCACGCCTTCGCGGCTCCAGACCTCGGTGTTCACGCCAACGGAGGACTCGGTGTCGATGCTCGGCGTCTGCTTGAGAAACCACACGCGCATCTTGAAGCGGAAGTCCGTCGAGGTGAGCGCGCCGACTGGGCAGATGTCCACCGTGTTGAGCGAGTAATTGTTCTCGAGCTGCTTGCCCGGGTAGCAGGTGAGCGTGCTGTAGCTGCCGCGGTCGATGAAGCCGAGGACATCGTCCTTCGCGATCTCCTTCGAGAAGCGGATGCAGCGGGAGCAGAGGATGCAGCGCTCGTCGTCGAGCGTGACGCGCGGCCCGAGCTGGGTGCGCTTCGGTTTCACGTTCTTCTGCTCGATGAAGCGGGAGTAGCCGCGGCCGTAGGCGGTGGAGTGTTCCTGCAGCTTGCACTCGCCGGCCTGGTCGCAGATCGGGCAGTCCAGCGGGTGGTTGATCAGGAGGAACTCGGTGACGCCCTCGCGGGCCTCGCGGGCCATGGGCGAGCTGGTCTTGACGTGGAGACCGGGCGAGGCGTTGGTGCCGCAGCCGATCTGCGGGCGCGGAATCCAGTTGATCTTCTGCTTGCCGGTGGCGGCGTCCATGACCGGAGCCTTCGTGGCGGGATCGACGGCCGGCATGCCCATTTCGATGAGGCACATCCGGCAGTTGCCCACGATCGAGAGCTTCGGGTGGTAGCAGTAGTGCGGGATCTCGACGCCGACGAGCTTGGCCGCCTCGATCACATTCGTGCCCTTCGGCACGGCGATTTCCTTGCCGTCAATGTTGACGGTCACGAGGTCGGCGGGTTTGGCAGGAGCGGAGGACATTTCTGAATTCGGAGGAAACCACTAATGGTCACTAAGGTGACACTAATGAAAAGGCTCTTGGGTTCGGATGATTAGTGAGAAGTTAGTGTGGATTAGTGGTGACTAAATCAGCGGCGTTTCGGCGGGGGCCTTGGTCTTCTTGGCGTCGGCGTAGCCCTTGAACTCGTCGCCGAACTTGGCGAGGAAGCTCTGGGTCGGCCACGAGCAGGCTTCGCCGAAGGCGCAGATCGTGCGGCCGGGAATCTGGTCAGCGATGGCTTTGAGCAGCGTGGCGTCCTCGGTGCGGGCCTCGCCGTGGACCATGCGCGTGGTGATCTTCTTCATCCACAGCGAGCCCTCGCGGCAGGGCGTGCACTGGCCGCAGCTCTCATGCTGGTAGAACGCGTTGATGTTGGCGAGCGCCTCGACCATGTTGACGGAGTCGTCCATCACGATGACACCGCCGGAGCCGCCCATCGTGCCGATCATGCCCAGCGAATCGAAATCCATCGGGACATCCTCGACACCCCAGTCGTAGTCCACCATGTCCGCGCCAACCTTGCGCTTGCCTTTGAAGCGCTCGCCGAAGCGGAGGATCTTCGCCGACGAGCCGCCGGGGATGACGGCCTTGAACGTGCGACCGGGCAGCGGACCGCCGCAGACCTCGTTGAGCAGCTGGCCCATCGTGATTTTGCCGGCCTCGAACTCGTAGTAGCCGGGGCGCTGCACGTGGCCCGAGACGCAGAAGATGCGCGTGCCGGTGTTGTTCGGCGTGCCGATCTTGGCGTAGGCCTCGCCGCCCATGTCGGCGATGTGCTTCACGTGGCAGAGCGTCTCGACGTTATTGACGATCGTCGGGCACTGGTAGAGGCCGAGCACCGCGGGGAAATACGGGGGCTTGATGCGCGGGTTGGCGCGCTTGCCCTCGAGCGACTCGATGAGGCCGGTCTCCTCGCCGCAGATGTAGGCGCCGGCGCCGCGATGCACAAAGATGTCGCAGCTGTAGTTCGTCCCGAGGATGTTTTTGCCCACGAGATTGGCGTCGCGCGCCTCCTGGATGGCCTGCTCGAGGATGCGGGCGCCGTGGGGCATCTCGCCGCGAATGTAGATGTAGGCCTGCTTCACGTTGTTCGCGAAACAGGAAATCATCGTGCCCTCGATCAGCTGGTGCGGGTCCTGGTGGATGATGTAGCGGTCCTTGAAGGTGCCGGGCTCGGACTCGTCGGCGTTGACGATGAGGTAGATCGGCTTGCCGCTCTTGCGGTCCACCAGGGTCCACTTGACGCCGCAGGGGAAACCCGCACCGCCGCGGCCGCGCAGGCCGGACTTCTTCACCTCCTCGGTGATGTCCTCGGGCTTCATCGCGAGCGCCTTCTTCAAATCCGCGTATCCGCCATGCCGGTGGTAGCACTCGATATCCGGAGTGTAGCCCGCGACGTCG
>JAUPWC010000608.1 GCA_030916665.1 Verrucomicrobiota bacterium | reverse complement strand
CACCGGCTATGCCGCGATCGAGGCCGCCATTAAACTGGCCGACAAATACGGCGTCGGCATGGTGTCGGTCGACAACGCGTTTCATTACCTCTGGGGCGGCGGCTACGTGATGGACGCCGCACGCCGCGGCTACATCGCCTACACCAACTGCACCGCGGCGCTCGCCGAGGTCGTGCCCTTCGGCGGCAAGTTCCCCACCCTCGGCACCAACCCGCACTCGTGGGGTTTCCCGACCACCGAGGCCGTCGGCTACCCGATCGTGATCGACTGGGCCACCTCCGTCGTCGCCATGGGCCGCGTGCAGCAGCTCGCCCGCGAGGGCAAGTCCCTCCCGCCTGACGCCGCCGTGGACGAAAACGGTGCCGTCACCACCGACCCGAAGAAAGCCAAGTTCCTCATCCCCTTCGGCGCACACAAGGGCTACGGCCTCGCGCTCATCAACGAGATCGTCGGCGGCTTCATCGGCGGCTCGCTGCCCACCATTCGCAACCGCTGGGAAAAGACCGAGGGCGACAAGGGCACCTGCTGCTTCTTCTTCCAGGTGATCCACCCCGACGCGATCAGCGGCGGCGCCTTCGCCCGGGGCCGCAGCCAGCAGCAGAACGTGAAGGCCGTCATCCAGGACGTGCTCGGCCACGGCAACGAGAAGTGCATGCTCCCCGGCCAGCTCGAGGCCGGTTGGGCCAAGCACTCCGCCACCGCCGGCGGCCTGCTCTTCACCACGGCTGAGATCGAAGCCTTCAACGAACTCGCCACCGAGGCCAAGTTGCCGCTCTGGGACAGCGCCAAGTTCAAGACCTACACGGTCTGAGGGATCGAATCAGCTTCCGCATGCTTCCAAGGCCCGGCGAAAGCCGGGCCTTTTTCGTGTAGGGCCAGTCTCCGACTGGCCGGCTTGGGACAGAACGGCCGGTCAAAGACCGGCCGTTCTATACTTCCAACTGTGCCGCCGCACTCCAACCCACGCTTGCCGTGCCCGCCCCTTGCGCGTCATGTCAGGCCTTTCACCGATCCATGACTGACTTCAGCATGAAAGCTCTCCTGACACCCTGGCGCCGGCTGCTCGCCGAGCGCGAGTTCGTCGTGCTGTTGGTGAGCCAGCTGGTGCTCGGCATGGCCTACTCCTTCGTCGTGCCGTTCTACTCGATGTTCGGCACGATCGAAGTGGGCATGTCCAACTGGACCTTCGGCGTGTTCATGACGATCACGACGCTGGCCGGCATCGGCATCAGCACCGCCCTCGCCCGCTGGTCGGACACCCGCTTCAGCCGGCGGTCCATCCTGCTCCTTGGCTGTCTGTGCGGAGCGCTGGGCTACGGTAGCTACGCCTACGTGCGCAGCGTTGTTTGGCTGACGGTCATCGGCTCCGTGGCGTTGGGCATCTCGTCCATCAGCTTCGCGCAACTTTTCGCCGCCGCACGCGAAGCCCTCGGCCGGCACGGCATCCCGACGAGCGAAGCGCCGCTCTACATGAACATTTTCCGGCTGCTGTTCTCGCTGGCCTGGACCATCGGCCCGGCCATTTCGGCCTGGGTGATGATCCACGCCGCCTACGAGGGCATCTTTCTGGTGTGCGCCGGGCTCTTTCTCGTGCTGTTCGTGATCGTATGGCTGTTCATCCCCGGCCGCCCGCCGCCGGCCGGCAACGCCGCCACGCGGCTCCCGCTCACACAGGTGCTGCGCCGCCCGGACCTGCTCTGTTACTTCACGGCCCTGGCGCTGGTGTTTCTCTGCATCACGATGGGCATGATGAATCTCCCGCTGATGATGCTGCGCACGCTCGGCGGCAACGAGAGCCATGTCGGCATCGCCTACAGCATCGCGCCCGTCTTCGAGCTGCCGTTCATGTTCTGGTTCGGGATGATCGCCTCGCGCGGCCACCCGGGCGGGCTTATCCGGACCGGCGTGATCATCGCCGTGGCCTATTACGGGCTGCTGTTCTTCGTGCGCGAGCCCTGGCACATCTATCCGCTGCAGATCCTGAGCGCCGCGATGATCGCGGTGGTCTCGGGCATCGCGATCACGTTTTTCCAGAGCTACATCCCCGACCAGCCCGGCACCGCCACCAACCTCTACACCACCGCCAACCGCCTCGGCTCGACCGTCGGCTATCTCGCCTTCGGCACGCTGGCGGAGGCGCTGGGCTACCGCGCCATCTTTCTCGTGTGCGCCGCCGTGTGCGCCGCCGCCTTCCTCATGCTCTGGCTCGCGCGGGAAAAACACACGCAGACCGCCGCTTGAGCGGCCGCTTTCACAGGGGCGGAAGCTGCAATCCCAGCCTCCGCAACTCCCGGTCCAGCCATGGACGGTCAATGGCGGCTCCCACTGTGACCAGCATGGCACGCACGTCACGCAGATGCTTCTCGCCACCGCTCTCCCGATGAAAGAGCAGCTTGTGCAGGATAACAGCCTCGGGTGCCGCCACCCATATCTCCCGCCCTTCCACCCTGATTGACCTCCGTCGCTCAAACCAATGACGCTGTTCAGCCGGCAGCGGATAAAGATCCGCCTTGGTCATGCCGGCATGCGCAATGACATTCAAATGAGCCCCGTAGCGACGGCCGGCTTCCGTGCGCACGGTTTCCACCGGCGGCACGTAGAATTCGGTTTCGGGAAACACCGCGACCAGCTTCTCCGCATCACCCGGCGCTATCTGGATGACCACATCAAGATCGTTGGTGGCACGAGGTTCACCATAGATGGATGAGGCGACCGAACCGACCAGGGCGTAGGGAATACCCGCCCGCTCCAACGGATTGATGAACTGAAAGAGCCAGTCCCACATCGGCGGCGCACTCAATCGCGGGCGGAAAGCCACCACCGGCGCAATTCAGCGCGACGTTGCTCGGCTGAGAGATCGGGCCGGTTCGCTTCGAGTTCCGCCGACTTGAGACTTTGCAACGTGCGGTTGAGCTGGTCCACCGCGGCGAGCTTCTGCTGCGGGGTGGCTGCGCGGTAAAGCGCCACCATTTTCGGATCCATCGGGTCCTCCCGTTGCAGATCAGGCCGGAGTGCGGGCATCTGGGTGGAACTGTTCACATCCCCACCCTAGCCGTGAGCCGGAGCGCGACAAGTCATTTGCTCCTTCCGCAGGCCAAGGGTCTCAGCTCACGCCTCCGCCAGCGTAGCTGCGCGCTCGATGGCCAGCGTGCGGCAGCCCTTGAGGTCGGTCTTGCCGGTGCCGAGCACGGGGATCGCGTCCACCTTCACGATCAGCTTGGGCACCCAGAGATTGGGAAAGCCGGCCTCCAGCAGCTTGGCGCGCACATCGGCGGGCAGAACTTCCTTCGTGGTCAACAGCACGAGCGCCTCACCCTTGGCTGCATCGGGAATGCCTGTGACCACGGCGGTCGGGCCGTCGTTCTGGTCCCACTCGAAGGCCGTGATGAGCCGCTGCTCGATCGTGCCGTGCGGCACCATCTCGCCGCCGATCTTGGAAAACCGCGACAGCCGGCCCTCGATGAACAGGAATCCGTCATCGTCCATGCGTCCGAGATCGCCGGTGATGAACCACCGGTCCTTGATCGCGGCGGCGGTCTTCTCCGGGTCCTTGAGGTAGCCGGGGAAAACATGCGGCCCCTTGAGCCAGAGCATGCCGGTCGAATTGAGCGGCAGCTCCTCGCCCGTGTCGGGATCGGTGATCTTTGCCGTCGATCCCGGCAGCAATCGGCCGACCGCGCCGAGGCGTTTGCCCTCCTGGTGCTCGGCCGTCGAGGTCGTGATCGGCGGGTGATACTGGTTGATGCTCGCGGCGGGCGTCGTCTCGGTCAGGCCGTAGCCCTGCAGAATCTCGATGCCGAACTGCGCGAGGAACGCGTCGTAGAGGTCCATCGGCAGCTTCTCCGCTCCGGTGACGACGAGGTTGAGCGTCTTGAGCTCCTCCTTCGTCGCCTTCTTGAGAAACGGCCGGATGAAGGTCGGTGCGCCGATCATGACCGTCGCCTGCTCCTCCTTGATGGCGTCCACGATCTTCTTCGTGTCGAGCGGGCTCGGCACCGTCACCACGCGGCAGCCGCGCATGAGCGGATACCAGAGTGTGACCGTGAAGCCGAACGAGTGGAACACCGGCAGGCAGCCGAGCATGGTCGCGGTCTCGGGCAGGATGGAGAGTGAGGAGATCTGGGCGCAGTTGGACAGGATGTTGCGGTGGGTGGGCACCACGCCCTTGGGCTCGCCGGAGCTGCCGCTGGTGAACAGCAACGCCGCCTCGTCGTGGTCGCCGGTGCGCGGCAGGCCCATAAGGTCGGCCACCCACTGGTTGGGCAGCAGATTGGCGGCGAGCAGCCACGGGATGATGGCCTTCTTGCCGCCGGCGGCCTCGACCTCCTTCTTGAAATCCAGCGTGCGCTCCGGGAACGGGAAATTCGGCACCTTCGTCCGCATCGCGTCGGCCGAGATGACCGTGCTGATCTCGCCCAGTCGCAGCGACGCCTCGACCGCTGCCTTGCCGGCGGTGAAGTTCAGGTTCACGGGCACCTTGCCCGCGCAGGCGATGGCGAGATTGGCGATGGTCGCGCCCGCCCCCGGCGGCAACACGATGCCGACGCGTTTTTCGGGCACCGTTGCCTTGATGCGGCGCGCCAGCACCGCCGCCACGGCGATCAGCTGGCCGGCCTTCACTTCGCGGCGATCCGCCGTGCGGTCCACGATCGCGACATGCCGCGGATGCTTGGCCAGCGCCCGCACCGCCTCGCGGGCGAGGTTGCGCTTGAGCACCGGGCGCTCCTGAAAGGCCTGTTCCCCGAGGTCGAGCAGCGCGCGGCGGGCGGAGTCGAGGTTGACCTTTTCCGGCTGAATCGGCCGGCCGAACATCACGCAGACATGCGTGGGCATCAACCGTGGCGGTTTCCAGAGGTATTTGTTGCCGGCAAAGGAGTAGATCGAACCCCACAGACCGTCGATCACCGCGGGTACGACCGGTGCCTTGGCGGTCTCGGCGATCAGGCCGAAACCGCGCTTCAGCTGCATGAGCTGGCCCGTGCGTGAGATCGCGCCCTCGGGAAAAACGCACACCAGTTCGCCGTTCTGGATGGCCTCGACCGCCAGCCGGATGCCCTTCATCGGCTTGTTCGCGGTGACGGGAATCACGCCCGCCGCGCGGAAGATAAACCGCATCACCGGGCTCTTCACGAAGCCCGCAAACGCGATGAACCGCATCGGCCGCGGCGATGCGATCTGCAGCACCACGGCATCCACATACGACAGGTGGTTGCAGATCACGAGCGCCCCGCCCTGCGGGATGTTCTCCCAGCCGACGGACTTCACGCGGTAGAAAATCGGACCGATCAGCCGCATCACCGTGCAGACCGTGTGGTGCGGGATGTGCCAGACGCCGTAGAGCAGCATGCCCAGCGTCAGCGCCGCCATCAGGAAGAGTTGGGCGTGGGGATTTAGCGCCAGCGCCCCGTCGCCGGCGACAAAGGAATAAATTCCGCTTACCGCCGAACCCGCGAGACTGTCGAGCAAAGCCACACCGGCCAAAATGCGCCCGCGCCGGTGGTCGCCCGACTTCTGCTGGATGAACGCATAAAGGGGCACGACGAAGAGGCCCGTGGCGAAGCCCGCCGCGATCAGCAGGCCGGTAAACCCGCTCCCGCCGAATGGGGTGAACCCCATGGCGAACAGAACCCCCAGCAGCATGAACCCGCCGATCGGCGCCAGGCCCAGCTCAACCCCGCGCCGCGAAAGCAGACCCGCCAGAAGGTTGCCCAGCATCGTGCCGACACCGACCCACAGCATCATCATGCTGGAAACGGCCGCGGTCTTAACCCCTCCCGCCTCCATCTCGTAAGCGATCTGCGGAATGAGCAGCATGAAGTAACCGCCCACCGCGTAGAAAAAACAGATGCCCATCGTGGAGCGCCAGAGCGGTCGCTCACGCCAGACCTCGGCCACATCCGTGATATGACGGAACCAAAGACTCCAACGGAACGGCTCGGCAGACTGGGCCTTGGTTGGTTTCGCCACCTGGAAAAGGGCCCACGCCACCACGGCCAATCCGGTCAGCAACCACGCCACCTTCAGGCCGGCCGACCAGATGTCTTCACCCTGTCCGAGCCAGTGCGAGAACAGCCAGCCCCCGGCAAAGGTGCCCACGAGGATCGCCGTGATGTTCAGCATCTCCATGTAACCGACCCAGCGGGAGAGCTGCCGCTCGCCGACATACTCCAGCAGGATGCCGCGCTTGGCCGGGGCCAGCACCGCCGTTTCGGCCGACAGGAGGAAAAACGCCACCATCGCCAGCGCATAGGACTTGAACATCAGCGCCGCCACCAGCAGCAGCATGACGCCCACCTGGGAAATCAGCGTCCAGTTCAGCACCGTGCGCTTCGGGAACCGGTCGGCCAACCACCCGCACACCGGGGCAAACAGCACGTAGGGCAGCACCAGCAACAGCGCGATGAACGAGATCATCGGCTTCGGATCCTCCCCGGCCGCCCGCGCGAGTTGTTGGGTCAGGCCGATGAGCATGAACTTGGCCGCGCAGTCATTGAAGGTTTCCTGCGCCTGGGCAAGAAGGAGCGCGGCCAGCGAAGCACGGGGTAGTTTCATGCAGGGAAAGCGCTATGACAGTGCCCGCCTGCCCGGCTTCGGCAAGTCCTTCCTTTGCTCCCTCACCGGCCGGATTTGACTGGAAACAATTCCCCGCGCCCCTGTCCTAAACCCGATGCTCCGCCACCTGCTGCTCCTCACGCTGACCGCGCTCGCGGGCCACGCCGCCGCATCCACCCTTCGCGAGCAGGTCGCCGAGCTTTTCAAGCAGCGCCAGTGGAGCGAGGCGCGGACGCTCCTGGAAGGCGTCACGGCAAAGGAACCCGCCGACGCCGAGGCCTGGCAGGCGCTCGGCCAGGCACACCTCGCGCTGCAAAACGCCGACGCCGCCGTCGCCGCACACGAGAAGGCCGTCGAACTCCTGCCCGACAACGCCATTTACCGTCTTCAGCTCGGCCACGCCTACGGCTTCGCCGCGACCAAGGCCGGCCTGTTCGCCAAGATGGGCTTCGCCAAGAAGTGCAAGGCCGCCTACGACCGGGCGGTCGAACTCGATCCGGCCAATCTCAACGCGCGCTGGAGCCTCATGGAATTCTGCCGCCAGGCCCCGGGCATTGTCGGCGGCGGCATCGAACTCGCCTACGCGGAGGCCGCCGAGATCAAGAAACTCGACGCCCGCCGCGGACGCGCCGCCTACGCCTCGCTTTATTCGCACGAAAAGAAATTCGCCGAGGCCATCGCCCTCTACGACGAGGTCCTGCGCGAGACCCCGGGCGACCCCGACGCGCTCTATCACTTCGGCCGGCTCGCCGCCCAGACCGGACTGCATCTCGACCGCGGGCTCACCGCCCTCCGCGAGATCGTCACCCAGCCGGATCGCAAAAACGACGCACGCGTCCACACCTTCATCGGCGACATCCTCCTGAAGAAGGGCGACAAACCCGGCGCCATCTCCGCCTACGAGTCCGCCCTCGTGGGCGACCCCAGGTTTACGCGCGCGCTCGAGGCGCTGCGCAAACTGCGGGAAGGCTGAGCGCCTTCAGGCCTGATTCCTCGATCGGCGCTGTAGCCCAAGAGCGGCACGAGCGGCGGGACTTTTCCCAGGGGTGGAGCGCGTTGCTCCCCAACGCGCTGAAGATGGCCGCAGCCCAGACAAGCGCCCGAGGAACAGGTCGCTCCACCGCATCTGACTCAGAACCCGAATCCGTCGTTCACGCGACGCTGCTGAGCTCCGGCCTGGGCTCGATGTGCGCCGGTGCGACGACCGGCTCCCCTTTTTGCGTCGTCGCGACATTCCCCTGAAGCTGGCTCAAGCCGCGCCGTTCTGATTTTGCGTTCTTTTGCTTATTGTGGTCAATTTTCCATGACTTCCGCCCTGTCCCGCTTTCTCACCCTGAAACAGATCCGCCGACTGGCAGGCGACACCTCCTTCCGGCGTGGTCAGGCCTATTGTGAACGCGGCCAGGTCCGTTCCCGCGTCGTGCATGGCGACACCCTCACCGCCACTGTGACCGGCACCGAAACGCATGCCGTCCGGCTGGCCGCGACCGACGGCAACCTCGAGGAGCTTCTTTAGCATGCTGCTCCT
>JAUPWC010000607.1 GCA_030916665.1 Verrucomicrobiota bacterium | reverse complement strand
GGCGATCGAGACCGTGCGCGGCCTCCACGTCGGCGTCCCCGCCAGCACCGAGAAGCGCGAGGTCGTGGACAACAGCTTCAGCGCCTCCGAGATCCTCTACTTCGACGACGTCGCCGGCCAGGACGCCTACCAAGTCCATCCGCGGCACCAGAAGTTCGTGGCCGACTGCTCCCACCTCTGGAGCAAAGTCATCGTTTACGACGCGGTGGCGGTGTGATGTTTTGAATCTTTTCGGATATCCGTGGCTCGGAGCGCCGAGTTGCTACGAGTCCATAGCGGGCAGTCTCAGCTACGTCAGCGTTTGGTCGGTTGTAGCTTGCGCACGGCGTCGCCGGTGCGGATGGGGCCAGGTTGCACGACCTTGGCGTTGATGCCGCGGAGATTGAGCGCGCGGCCGGTCGGGGAGTTGACGAACTTCATCGCGTCGGGGCCGAAGCGGTGGGTGAACTTCGCGCAGCCGGTGTGCGGCACGGCGGTCACCTCGATCACGGCGGCGCCCACGGCCAGGCGCGTGCCGGGCGGGAGATTGGCGGTGCTCAGGTCGAGATCGACGTAGAGCTGGTCGCCGGCCAAGGGCCACCGGTCGCGGGTGCGGGCAAGGAGTGCGACGGCGCGGGCGTTCATCACGTTGAGCTGCATGTCGGGGTTGGCCGTGCCGTCGGGCATGGAGCGGCTGCCGCGGGCTCGCCAGTTGTCGCCCACGAGCCCATGAGCGAGGTCCAGTTCCGCCGCCGGGAGCTCCTCGCGCTGGTCGGCCGCGGGCCGGCGGACGATCATGGCCAAAGTTCCGCCGTCGGCCGGAGACTGCCGGATGTGATCGAGCCCGGCCTCGAGTTCCGCGGGGGTCAGGTGGGTGGCGTCGGACATGGGGCCACGATGTGACGCAGGTGGTCGCGGGCGAGCAAGCAACCCGTCATGGCGGGTACAACGGATGGATTGGGCGGGCGATACAGGCCGAGGAGCTTTGATGCTTCGGTTTGGATTGAATTGGAGCCGGGGCGCCTCACCCCGTCCTTGAGCCCACCGTCCCGAGGGCGGGCCGGCTCCATCAGGTTGATAATGGACCCGAAAGCTTCCGGCGTGACGCGAGGATCTCTTCATCGCGATGGACCGGTGTCTCCGCGAGGCAATCTGTCGCATTTTTGCTTCAGTCCGGAGCGGTTGTGCCGATGGGAGGACACCCCCTCCATGAGCTTGGGACGCGACACCATCATTTCCCTCGGCAGCAAACTGCCGCCGGCCCTCGGCATTTTCGGACGCCTCCGCACGCTGCTGGACGACGCCGACTGTGACCTCAACGACATCGTCGAGCTGCTGCATGTGGACCCGGCCCTGACATTTCAGATCATCAAGCTCAGCAACAGCGCCCTCTACGGCCTGAAGAGCCGATGCCACTCGCTTGACGAAGCGGTGGCGCGCGTGGGGTTTGGCGAGATTCACCAGCTTGTCGGCCTCATCGTGTCGCGCCAGGTGTTCCAGGGCGATCTGACCAACTACGGCATCCCGGCCGGACGGCTCTGGGAAAACGCCGTGGCGGTCGGTTCGCTGGCGTCTGCCTTCGCGTCCCGCGTCGGGGGCAACAGCGCGGGCGTCTATTCGGCCGGCTTGTTGCGCAATCTCGGCAAGATCATCTTAAACAACCATGCAGCCGCCGCCCGCTACCCGGGCGAGGAAGCCCAGCCGGATGTGTTCGCCTGGGAAAAATCTCTCCACGGGCTCAGCTCGCCCGAAGCCACGGCCATGCTGCTCGACCACTGGCGCTTTCCCTTGGATATTTCGGGCGCGGTCTGCACGCACACGCATCCGGCCGACGCGGGAGAGTTCACGGCCGGGGCGTCCACTCTGCATCTGGCGTGCAGCTTTTCAGCCGAGTGGGGTTGCTCCCTGCCCGGCGAAGGCGCTGCGCTGTGGAAGCGCGACGATGCGCTGCTTGCCCTGGTCGGAATTGATCCGGAATTGATCGAGGGCGCCGTGGCGGACGCCCGCCAGCAGTTCGCCCGGTTCGCGATGATCGAGTGGTCGCAGGCGGCCTGAGCGCCGTTCCCACCAAAATTTGAACCCCCGGGTGCTGGCGCTCCGGCTCCGCTCAGAACGGACGGTCCGGCTGGCGTTGACCAATAACGGGAGTTGTCAGGCGGCCGGGCTTCCGCATGGTGTCGGGCTTCATGGCCACCCCGAACCCCCACGACGACCGGGTGCACAGCGAGGAATTTTTGCACACGCTGATGCGCCGCCAACTGAAACTCTCCATCGCCTGCGCCGCCGCCTTTCTGGTGGTGCTCCTCGGCCTGCCGCTGGCCAACTATTTCGCACCGGCGCTCATGGCCACGAGGGTCTTTGGGTTCACCCTCACCTGGCTGATCCTGGGCGTGCTGTTCTTCCCGGCCGTCTGGGCCATCTCCTGGATCTTCATCCGCCGGTCCATCTGGCTGGAGGAGGACGAGGTGCGGGCGGTGAAATCTGAAACGGAGGCGCGCTGAGCCATGATCTCCCTGCTGCCCCTGGCCTTCATGGAAGGCGTCGATCCCTGGATCTTCGGTTTCTCGTTCATCACCGTGGTTGTGACCGTTTGGATGGGTTTCCGCTCCGCGAAAACCTCCAAGACTGCCAGCGACTTCTTCGTGGCCGGTCGCTCGGTGTCGGTCGGTTGGAACGCTTCGGCCATCTCCGGCGAATACCTCTCGGCCGCCTCCTTCATGGGCGTGGCCGGCATGGTGATGTCGAGCGGCTACGACGCGCTCTGGTATCCCGTGTGTTATGCCTGCGGTTACCTGTTCCTGCTGCTGTTCATCGCGGGTCCCTTGCGCCGGTTTGGCGCCTACACGATTCCCGACTTTGCCGAGGGCCGGTTTGATTCGCCGCTCTTCCGCAAGATTGCCGTCTGTTTCGTCCTGTTCATCGGTTTCTTCTACACGATGCCGCAGATGAAGGGCGCGGGCACCACGCTCGCCTACATCTTCCCCGGCATGCCCTACTGGGGCGGCGTGGTGTTGGTCGGCGCAGTCATCACGCTTAACGTCGCCCTTGGCGGCATGAAGGGCATCACGCTCGTGCAGGCCTTCCAGTATTGGATG
>JAUPWC010000061.1 GCA_030916665.1 Verrucomicrobiota bacterium | reverse complement strand
GGGCATCGGACCCGGGCAATCGCCACCTTTTGTCGTGAGGACACGATCTGGCGATCGACTATTAGCGATTCGTGAGGTTCGGTAGCGCCCAACCGCATCCTACCCAACACCTGCGAGGGTTGGCAGTTTCCCGGCCTAAAGCCCGGCGCGAAAGCCATCTATTAAGGCTCGCCTAATAGACTGACAGATGATTCCGTTGGGCATGACCAAGCAACGAGATCATGCCGCGATGGAGAAACGCCGGTTGAAGGCCGGTAAGTTGTTCGACCAGGGCAAGGGCCCCAGTGAGGTGGCCCGCCTGCTCCAAGTGCGACGGCAGTCGGCCCACGACTGGCAACGGCGCTGGCAGAAGGGCGGACTGGCCGCGTTGCGCAGCCGGGGTGCGGCTGGTCCGAAGGCCAAGCTCAATGCCGTCCAGCGCGAGGAGATTGCCACGGCCTTGGTGGAAGGGCCGCAGGCTCACGGTCACGTTACCGCGGTGTGGACGCTGCCCCGCGTGGCCAAGCTGATCGCAGAACGCACCGGCCGACGCTATCATCCCGGCCACGTTTGGAAGCTGCTGCGGGGCCTCGGCTTCAGTTGCCAGCAGCCCACCCGCCGGGCCATCGAGCGGGACGAGGCGGCGATCGCCCGCTGGAAAAAAGTGGACTGGCCGCGACTTAAAAAAAAGCCCGGCGGGAACGCCGCACCATCGTCTTCATCGACGAAAGCGGGCTGAGCACCCGGCCGCACCGGGTGCGCACTTGGGCCCGGCGGGGCGAAACGCCCGTGCTCCGAGAGACGTTCAACTGGGAGAAGCTCTCGGTGATTGCGGGGCTGACGCTGCGCCAGTTCTACTTCCGGATCTACGAGGGCAGCATCAACGGCGAGCGGGCGGCCGAGTTCCTGCGCACCTTGCACCGGCATCTTCGCGGCCGGTTGCTGGTCATCTGGGACGGCGCGGCCATCCACCGGAGCAAGCCGGTCAAAGCGGTGCTCACGGAAAGCCGGGGCCGGCTGTGGTTGGAGCGACTGCCGGCCTACGCCCCCGAACTCAACCCGGTCGAGTATCTGTGGGCCCACCTCAAGGAGCATCAAATCGCGAACCTGCTCGTCGAGCATGGCTGGGAGCTGAGCCTGCATGCCACCAGGGCTCTGCGCCGGATGCGCCGCCGCCCGCGCATCATCCGCGCCTGCTGGGTTCAATCCGAGCTTTGCCTCTGACGTCAGTCTATTAGGCGAGACTCAATAATAAGCACTCCGCGGATAGCCATCATTTTGACCGGAGTGCCCTCATCTGGCATGGAGAGTTCTGCCATGAGCAACACATCTGACGGATTCTCCGGGCGAATCAGACTCTACGTCACCCTCGTGATTCAGATCGTCCCTCTCATCGCTCTCGCGATGAACCTGTCGGCTACGAATTGGTATAAACTTGGTTTGGTGCTGCTGCCATTCCTGCTGGCCAGTGCTGGCCCCATTCTTGAGCTGGCGGGCAAACGGAATGGCCGCGCCCTTACCGTCTCCGGACTCAGCCTCCAGATCGTCGGGGCCTTGGTCTTCGTTGTGCTCGTCCTGCAGGCCGGCAACGGTGCGCTCAAGATAGGTTCCAGCGATCTTCCGGGACTGACGCTGATTCTGGGCGTGCTTCTCGTTTTGGCCGGCTTGTTGGTCTGGACTTTCCGCGCGGGGCGCGGATCTGCCACAGCCGGAGGCGTCGCCAACTGAATTAGCGAACCTCAATCATCGCCTTCAGCACGGCGGGATTGCCGGCAATGTCCTGCGGAAACACCGTCGGCGTGTCGGCGAGCTCGAAGCGGTGCGTGATCCACGGGCGGGTGTCCACTTTGCCCTCCTCGACGAGGCGGATGACCTCGCGGAAGGTGGTGGGCAGGGCGTTGCGGCTGCCCATGACGGTCAGCTCGCGGCGGTGGAAGTTGGGGTCGTTGAACGAGACGTCGCCCGGGAAGAGGCCGACAAACACGATGCGCCCGCCGTGCGCGGGGAGGTCGAAGCAGCCCATCATAGAGGTCGCGTTGCCCGTGGCGTCGATCACACAGGTCGGCAGGTCGCCGCCGCCGATTTTTTTGAGTTCCTCTACGGCCGTGGCGCCGGGCTTGAGCGTGTGCTGCACGCCGAGTTGTTTTCGGCAGAACTCGAGGCGCGCGTCGCTTACGTCCATCACGGCGAGCGTGGCGCCGGAGACCTTGGCGAACTGGATGACGCTGAGCCCGATCGGGCCGGCGCCGATGACGAGGATGAAGTCGTCCTTCGTGGGCGCGGCGCGCTCCACGGCGTGCGCACCGATGCCGAGCGTCTCGACGAGGGCGAGCTGGTCGTAGTCGAGCTTGGCGGACTTGTGCAGCTTGCGGGCGGGCACGCGGAACTGCGGGCGCATGCCGCCGTCGGTGTGGACGCCGAGCACCTGGAGGCCGGTGCAGCAGTTGGGCTTGCCGCGGCGGCAGGCGATGCAGGTGCCGCAGTTGAGGT
The DNA here is from genome assembly GCA_030916665.1 of Verrucomicrobiota bacterium. Taxonomy (GTDB): domain Bacteria; phylum Verrucomicrobiota; class Verrucomicrobiia; order Opitutales; family Opitutaceae; genus Lacunisphaera. The sequence goes on along the minus strand of JAUPWC010000061.1, from coordinate 2,813 downwards.
AGGGCTCGACGGAGCAGCGGTCGCCGGCGCGGAGGCCGTGCGGGTCGTCGCCCGGATCGATCACCTCGACGCCCAGCTCGTGGCCGAGGACGCGCGGGTAGGTGAAGAAGGGCTGCTTGCCGGCGAAGGCGTGCAGGTCGGTGCCGCAGACGCCGATGCGGTGGACGCGCACGAGGGCGGAGCCGGGTGCGGCGGCGGCTTCGGGACGGTCGACGGCGGCGAACTGGCCGGGTTTCTCAAGGACGATAGTGAGCATGGGAGGAAGGCGATTGGACGATTTTGCGAAAGCAGGGATTAACCACAAAGACACAAAGGCACGAAGATGAACCCCCTTGGATCCCGCCGGATCCTTGGTGTCTTTGTGCCTTGGTGGTTCACATTACACATGTTTGAGCGACCGTTGAAAATCCTTCGGGGCGACGCGGTGGACCTGCTTGAAGCAGCGGGAGAAGTGGTAGGGATCGGCGAAACCGACCTGGGCGGCGGCCTCCTTGACCAGGGTGTTGGGGTTCATCAGCGCCTCGGCGGCGAGGGCCATCTTGCGGTGCAGCAGGAACTGGTAGGGGCTGAGGCCCTGGTAGCGGCGGAAGAGACGGTTGAGGCGCGTTGGGCCCGTGCCGGTGGCGCGCGCGATGTCGGTGAGGGTCGCGAGCGTCGCGGCCTGCGCCTCGATCGCGCCCTTGCAGCGCAGGAAGCTCTCCTCGGCCGCGCGGCCGGGCGAAACGGACAGCCCGGCCAGTTCCTCGAGCTTGAGGAGCAACACCTCGGTGAGCGCTGCGCAAAGGCGCCCGGCGGTGGGGCGGTGGTGGCTGCCCTCGCGGATGAGGTCGTCCCACACGCGCTGCATCTCGGTGAACATGGCCAATTGGAGGAGGCCCCCCGACCTCAGGCCGGCGGCGCGCAGGCGCGTGCGCGTCCGGGCGCCGGTGAGGCAGAGAAAATACTTGGCCATCGGGCGCACCGGGTCGGTGCGGATTTCGAGCCGCGTAGTGGCGTCGTAGCAGAACAGGCTGCCGGCGCGCAGCGCGTGCTCGGTGCCGTTGAGCCGCACGGCGCCTTCGCCGCTGGCCACCAGTTCCAGCGCCCCGAAGGGGACGCCCTCGCGCTGCACGAGGTAGTCCGGGTCGCACTGCTCGAAGCCGCCGTAGGCCGGGATGACGCCGGCCCGGCTCGTGCCCGTCAGGCCGAGAAAGAAATACCGCGACGCCGACACCTGGGTCGAGAGGACGGGTTTCGAGGGGGCGGGGGAGGGCCGGGGCACGTGAATGGGGTAGGGCGGTCGCCCGGGGTTTGGCAAGGCTCGACCGGAATATCCATCCTGATGCCCATTTTATCAATGGGGATGAGGTGGCCCGCCGGCCCGGATTTATCATCCTGCCACCTTCGGCCGTTCGCGGCCGCCACCCTCGGTCCGGCCCGGACTCCCCCCTCCCAGCCCCTTTCCCCATGAATCTCGAACTGCAAAACAAAGTCGTCATCATCACCGGCGGCGCCAAGGGCATCGGTGCCGCCATCACCCGCGCCTTCGCCGCCGAAGGCGCCGTGGCCTGCATCTTCGGCCGCAACCGCGAGGAAGCCGCCGCGCTCGTGGCCGAGATCACCGCCAAGGGCGGCCGGGCGGACAGCTTCCATTGCGAGATGACCGACGAGCCGGCGGTCCGCGCCGCCGTCGCCGCCGTGCAGGCGAAGCACGGCCGCATCGACTGCGTGGTGAACAACGCCGGCGTGAACGACGGCGTGGGCCTGCGGAGCCCCGTCGCCGATTTCCGCGCCTCGCTCGAGAAGAACATCACCCAGTGCTTCGTGCTCGTGCAGGCGGCGCTCGATGCGCTCATCGCGAGCAAGGGCACGATCATCAACATCGGTTCCAAGTGCGCCGTGACGGGGCAGGGCGGCACCAGCGGCTACGTCGCCGCCAAGGGCGCCATGAACGGCCTCACCCGCGAATGGGCGCTCGACCTGGCGAAGCACGGCATCCGCGTGAACGCCGTGCTGCCCGCCGAGGTCATGACCCCGCTCTACGAACGCTGGCTCTCCACCCGGCCCGACCCTGCCGCCTCGCTCGCCGCCATCAAGGCGACCATCCCGCTGGAGCGCCGCATGACCACGGCGGAGGAGATCGCCCACACGGTTGTTTTCGTGGCGAGCCCGCGTTCCTCGCACACCACCGGCCAGATCCTCTACGTGGACGGAGGCTACGTGCATTTCGACCGCGCCTGCACGACCAAGGCCAGCACCTGAGCCAACGAATGAACCACGGAGGCACCGAGACACAAAGAAGGGCGGATTGCTTCAGCTCCATGTCTTCGTGCCTTGGTGGTTAAACCGGATTCAAGATGTCATCTGCCCCCAAGAAACCCGTCCGCTATGGCATGACGCTCCGTGTGCGCCCGGAGCGGTTCGAAGAATACAAGCGGCACCACGCCACCGTCTGGCCCGGCGTGCTCGCCATGATCGCCGTCTGCCACATCCGCAACTACACGATCTACCACCGTGACGGCGTGCTATTTTCGCACTTCGAGTATTGGGGCGACAACTTCGCCGCCGACATGAAACTGATGGCCGCCGACCCGACCACACAGCAGTGGTGGGCGCTGATGGAGCCGATGCAGGACCCTTATCCCGACCGCGCCCCTGGTGAGTGGTGGTCGCGGATGGAGGAAGTATTTCACCAAGATTGAGTCCGGCGGTAGAAACCTGAAAGCCGAGACCTGAAATCTGAACATCCGATCTTCTGCTATGATTTTCGTTTCCGTCATTCTGAGCCGTGCGAAGAATCCAAGTGAATGCGCGTATTCCCTTGGATCCTTCGC
>JAUPWC010000606.1 GCA_030916665.1 Verrucomicrobiota bacterium | reverse complement strand
GGCTCGGCCGCCAACGCCGTGCTCGGCGCCACCAAGCTCGGGCTGAGCACGACCTTCGTGGGCATGACCGGCACCGACAAGACCGGCGAGGACTACCGCGTCAACTTCACGGCCGCCGGCGGCGACGGCTCCCGTTTCAAGCGCACCAACCTCCCCCACGGCCGCTGCCTGTCCATGGTCACGACCGACGGCCAGCGCACGATGCGCACGCACCTCGGCGCCGCGATGACGCTCAGCCCCGACCAGATCAGCGTGGACGATTTCCGCGGCGCCAAGCACGCGCACATCGAGGGCTATCTGCTCTTCAACCCCGCCCTCGCCGAGAAGGTCGCCGCCACCGCCCGCGCTGCCGGCTGCACGATCAGCCTTGAGCTTTCCTCCTTCGAGGTCGTCAACGTCGCCCGCGACTGGATTCTCGGGCAACTCAAGCAGGGCGTGGACGTCGTCTTCGCCAACGAGGACGAAGCCAAGGCCCTCTTCCAGAAAGACGCCGGCTACGACACCTACGCCCGCGAGATCGCGGCCTTCGGCGGCATCGCCGCCGTCAAGATCGGCAAGGACGGCGCCTGGGTCGCCAAGGGCTCCGAGCTGCACCGCATCGCCCCGGTGAAGGTCGCGCGCGTCGCCGACACCACCGGCGCGGGCGACGCCTGGGCCGGTGGCTTCCTCCACGGCTGGCTCCGTGGCAAGTCCCTTGCCTCCGCCGGCGCCCTCGGCTCCGCCCTCGGCGGAGAGTGCGTCCAGCACCTCGGCGCCAGCATCCCCGAGGCCCAGTGGCCCCGCCTGCGCGCGCTCGCCGCCTCGCTGAAGTAGGTGGGCTTTCCTGTAGCGGCGCTCTACGAGCGCCGACCTGGCGGTCATAGACCGCCGCGACAAGAAGGAGCACCCCCACTTTCCCGGGAACCAACGCCGGTCAACCGGTTCCAACCCTGCGCACCCATGAAACCGGCCGGGCTGCTGCTTCCCGTGATCGGACTCGCGACGGTCTTGTCCGCCGCCGAGCCGGAGCCGGCGCGCATTTCCCGCGAGATCTCCGCCAAGATCCGCGAAGGCCTCCCCACTTACCAGCCGCCGGCCAAAATCGACGGCGAGTCCACCGGCACCGAGACGCCGCAGACCGACGACCCCAACGTGCTGATCCTGCCAAAAGTAACCGTCGAGGAGAAGCGCCTGCCCCGTGACGCCGCCGACCAGCTCATGAGCCGCGACGACTTCAAGCGGAAGATGGAGAATCTCTACCTCGACGAAGTCTCCAAGCTCGGCCCGCTGCATTACCTCCTGAACAAGTTCACCATCCCCATCCTCAGCCCGTCCAAGGAGGAACGCGGCCGGGCGATCTACCAGCGGCGGGAACTCGACCGCCTGCTCCATGTCTCGGATGCCGCGCGCGCGCTGGATCCTGACGCCACCAAGAAGATGGAGCGCGACCTCGACAACTCCCACACCACGAGACCGGCCGGCGGTTTGCAGAAGAAATGAGCGAACATTTGAGCCAATCTGTCATCGCGAGCCCGACGAAGTCGGGCGTGGCGATCCAGCCATCTGGATTGCTTCGTCGTCCCGCCCAGCGGGACTCCTCGCAATGACAATTCATGAAGATCATTTTTCACTCGATAGAACGCCCCGCCTGCTTTCCCTTACTGACATGCAAACCACGGCAAAACTCGGACTCATCCTCCTGGCCCTGACCGTGAGCGCCCGCGCCGATGACAAGCCCGCGCCGCCCCCGGCACCCGAGCAACCCGCCGCCCCGACAAACACCGTGCCGGCCCGACCGGCGGACCCCGAGCGCACGAATCTCCTGCCCGGTCTGCCCGCCTACGCTCCGCCGCCGCCACCCGCACCCAAGCAACTGGACCAGCCCAACACGCCCACCGATCCCGACGTGCTCGTGCTGCCCAAGATGACGGTGAAACAGAAGCCGCGTCCGCGCCTGAACTCCGACATCGTCTATGCGTCCGACAAGGATCTCGGCAACGTGCTCGCGAAGCAGAAATACACGCAGCTCGAACAGGCGCTGAACAAGTTCACCCTGCCCCTCTTCGGCCAGTCGCTCGCCGAGCGCGCCCTCGAGGACCACAAGCGCGAGAAGAAGCAGGCCCTGACCGACGACGTGCTGAATATTTCCAACGCCCTCAAGGACGCCGACCCCGCCGAGGCCAAAGCCCTCGAGAAAGCGGTCACGATGCCCTGAAGTCCGGTTGAGAAGGTGGAACGGGCCTCCAGAACGGAGCGTATTAGGCTGGATGCTTCGCTCCGCTCAGCATGACACGTATTGTGGATGATTCCCGATTCTTGTCATTCTGAGCGTAGCGAAGAATCCAGCGGCCTCGTAGGAACTCGGCCCTCCAACCCCAAGCCAAAGCCGGGCTCCGCTTCGAGCTGTTTATCCGCCTTTATGCCAAGCGGTCCGCTTGCGGGCCCGACCGCTGACGGCATGCTGACTTTCGCATGCCGCGCACGTCCCGCCGCACTTCCGTTTTCACCGAGTCGCTCATCCGTGAGATGACGCGCGTGGCCGCGCAGCACGGGGCCATCAATCTCTCGCAGGGCTTTCCTGATTTCAATCCGCCCCAGGTCGTGCTCGACGCCGCCAAGGCCGAGATGGACGGCCCCAACCACCAATACGCGGTCACCTGGGGCGCGGCGCCGCTGCGGCAGGCGCTCGCCCGCAAGCTCACCCGCTTCACCGGTCTCGAATGTGATCCCGACCGCCACCTCATCGTCACCTGCGGCGCCACCGAGGCCATGATGGTCGCGGTGATGACCGTGGCCGACGTGGGCGACAAGATCGGGCTCTTCTCCCCTTTCTACGAAAACTACAGCGCCGACGCCATCCTCTCGGGCGTGACGCCGGTTTTCGCGACGCTCAACCCGCCCGACTACTCCTTCGACCTCGCGGAGCTGCGTCGCGTTTTCGCCAGCGGCATCAAGGCCTTCATCGTCTGCAACCCGTCGAATCCCTGCGGCAAAGTGTTCACGCGCGCCGAGCTGGAGCAGATTGCCGCCCTCGCGCAGGAGTTCGACGTCTTCATCATCACCGACGAGGTCTATGAGCACATCGTCTTCGAGCCTCACCGCCACAGCTACATGTCCGCCCTGCCCGGCATGACCGAACGCACGGTGATGTGCAGCTCGCTGTCGAAGACCTTTGCCATCACCGGCTGGCGGCTCGGCTACGTCTTCGCCGATCCGGCCTTCGTCGCGCAGGGCCGCAAGGTCCACGACTTCCTCACCGTCGGCGCCGCCGCGCCGCTGCAGCACGCCATCGTCGCCGGCCTCAATCTGCCCGACAGCTACTACGCCGGCCTCACCGCCGAATACGCCGAACGCCGTGCCCTCCTCCTCGGCTACCTCGACCGGATCGGCCTGAAATACACCCAGCCGCAGGGAGCCTATTTTGTGATGCTCGACATCTCGCCCTTCGGCTACGCCAACGACGTCGAGTTCGCCCGCTGGATGACCAAGGAGATCGGCGTCGCCGGCGTGCCCGGCTCGGTGTTCTTCCCCACCCCCGAGCACCGCTACGTCCGCCTGAACTTCGCCAAGCGCGCCGAGACGCTCCACGCCGCGGGCGAACGGCTGTTGAAGCTGAAGCGCGCGTGAGTTGACCTGTTTGGGCCAGCTTCTGCGAGCCCGGACGAAAGACACTGGATGCTTCGCTGCGCTCAGCATGACAGGAATCGGACCCAATCCTCATGGTGTGTCATTCTGAGCGCAGCGAAGCATCCAGCGAAACTCGTTCAGCCGGCGCGGAGCGCGGACTCCACCCACAAAAAAGCCGGCACCTGTAGGTGCCGGCTTCGAAATCAAAAATCGACCGCAACTCAGGCGCCCGGGGCCACGAGGTCGTCGATCGAGTCGCTCTCGACGTTCACATCGGCGAAGAGCCAGGTGGAGAGGTAGCGCTCGCTGCTCGACGGGATGATGGCGACGATCTGCTTGCCCTTGTTCTCGGGGCGCTTGGCCAGTTGGAGGGCGGACCAGATGATGGCGCCGGAGGAGATGCCGACCGGGATGCCGTCGAGCTGGTTGACCTGCTTCGACACCGGACCGGAGTCGGCCTCCTTCACGCGGATGACCTCGTCGTAGATCTTGGTGTTGAGCACGGCGGGCACGAAGCCGGCGCCGATGCCCTGCAGCTTGTGCGGGCCGGGGGCGCCGCCGGAGAGGACCGGGGAGGCGTCGGGCTCGACCACGACGATCTTCACGCCAGGCTTCTTCTGCTTGAGCATCTCGCCGACACCGGTGACCGTGCCGCCGGTGCCGACGCCCGCGACCACGAAGTCCACCTTGCCGTCGGTATCCTTCCAGATCTCCTCGGCGGTGGTCTTGCGGTGGATGGCGGGGTTGGCCGGGTTGGCGAACTGCTGGAGGATGACGGAGCCCTTGATCTTGGCCTGGAGCTCCTCGGCCTTGGCGATGGCGCCCTTCATGCCCTTGGGTCCCTCGGTGAGCACGAGGCGCGCGCCGAGCACCTTGAGCAGCTTGCGGCGCTCGGTGCTCATGGTCTCGGGCATGGTGAGGATGAGTTTCAACCCCTTGGCGGCCGCCACGAAGGCCAGCGCGATGCCGGTGTTGCCCGAGGTCGGCTCGATGAGGACGGTGTCCTGGTTGATCTTGCCGGACTTGAGGGCGTCATCGATCATCGAGAAACCGATGCGGTCCTTGACGCTGGAGAGGGGGTTGAAGAACTCGAGCTTGAGGAGGACTTCCGCCTGGGCCCCGTGGGCGGCGGCGGTGCGGTTGAGCCGCACGAGGGGGGTGTTGCCGATGGTCTCGGTGATGTCGTTGTAGATTTTGGCCATAAGGGGGCGTGGGTTACGGAGCGCAAATCTTGGCGAGCGCGCCCCGTTCTGCAACCCCGCTTGTGACTTTATGACGGCGGAGCCTCCGCTCCCGGCCGCATCATTCCCTGTCACAGACCGCAGTTTCCGCTCGGCGGCCCGGCGGCGGACGCTAAGGTGCCCCCCTAATGACTTGGGAAATCGCCTTTGTGCTCGGCCTGCTGGTGCTCGCGCTGCTGGCGTTCGTCTGGGAAAAATACCCGGCGGACATCGTGGCGTTGAGCGTGTTCAGCATCCTGCTGCTGAGCGGGGTGCTGCCGCGCGACAAGGCGATGGCGGTCTTCGCCAATCCGGCGCCGATCACGGTGGCCGCGATGTTTGTGCTGAGCGCGGCGCTGGTGAAATGCGGGGCGATGGACTACCTGTCGAGCTGGGTCGGACGCGCGGCCTTCCTGCCCTACCAGCTCGTGCTCTTCCTGCTGGTGGCGCTGGTGGCCTTTGCCTCCGCCTGGATCAACAACACCCCGGTCGTCGTCGTGTTCGTGCCCGTGGTGCTGAGTTTGGCGCGAAAGATGAACCTGCCCGCCTCCAAGTTCCTGATCCCGCTGTCCTACGCCGCGGTCTTGGGCGGCACCTGCACCCTGATCGGCACGAGCACCAACCTGGTGGTGAACGGCATCCTGATAGACCGCGGCCAGCCGGGCATGAGCATGTTCGAGCTCTCCTGGCTTGGCGTGCCCGTGGCGATCATCGGGGCCCTCTACCTGGCCCTCGTGGGCCAGCGCCTGCTGCCCGCGCGCGAGACCCTCACCTCCATCCTCTCCGACGAGGAGCGCCGCGAATACCTCACCGAAGCCTTCGTGCCGCCCGGTTCGCCGCTGAACGGCAAGACCCTGAAGGCCGCCGGCCTCGTCTCGGCCCGCGGCTTCCGCGTGATCGAGGTCGTGCGCAACGGCATCGCCATCCACTTGGACCACGACACCGCCCTGGCCGAGGGCGACCGCCTGGTGCTCGCCTGCCGCCCTTCGGGCATCGCCCGCGCCCGCGCCATGCCGGGCTTCGATTTCACCGCCGAGGCCGGTCTGGAGCAGATCGCCGCCCACGAGGGCGTGGTGTTCGAGGGGGCGGTGGCGCCCAACTCCGAGATCATCGGCCGCAGCATCAACGAGATCAATTTCCGCCAGCGCTACCGCGTGGTGGTGCTCGCCGTCCACCGCGGCGGCAAGAGCGTGCGCGAGAAACTCGAGGATCTCCCGCTCGAGATGGGCGACATCCTGCTCATGATGGGCACCCCGCAGGCCATCAGCACCCTGCGCCAGGGCGACGACATCATCCTCTTCGACCGCCCGCCCCTGCCCTCCTTCTCGCTGCACACCCGCATCCCGCTCGTGCTGGGCATCATCACCTCGGTCGTGCTGGCCGAGACCTTCGGCTGGGTGCCGATCGAGATCGGCGCCATCGCCGGTTCCGTGCTGGTCTGCCTGACGGGCTGCCTCAAGTCCCGCGACGCCTACGAGTCCATCGAGTGGAACCTCATGTTCGTGATCTTCGGCATGCTGGCGCTGGGCGCCGCGATGCAGCACACCGGCGCGGCGGCCTGGCTGGCGCACAACGTGGTGGCCGGCGTCGAACTCTTCTTCAACGGCCCGCACAAGCCCCTGGCCATGCTGGCCTGCATCTACCTCGTGACGATGATTCTGACCGAGATCCTGTCGAACAACGCCGTCGCCGCCCTCATGGTGCCGATCGCCCTCGGCATCGCGGCGGAGGTGGGCCTCGATCCGCGGCCGTTCGTCATCGCGGTGGCCTTCGCCGCGTCGGCGGCGTTCGCCACCCCCATCGGCTACCAGACCAACACCTACGTCTATGGCATCGGCGGCTACCGCTTCAAAGACTTCGTCAAGATCGGCGTGCCGCTCAACCTGCTGTGCTTCGCGGTGGCCATGTATGTGATCCCGCGGGTCTGGAGTTTCTGAGCCCGCACGGGTCATTTTGACTGGGCAAGCGTTGGACGCAGCGTAGCTTCCGGGCATGACTTGGGACATCGCCTTCGTGCTGCTGCTGATCGTCGGCGCACTGCTGTGTTTCCTGCACGAGAAGATTTCG
>JAUPWC010000060.1 GCA_030916665.1 Verrucomicrobiota bacterium | reverse complement strand
GTGAAGTGCGCCTCTCCTCCCTCCAAGCGGACCCGCCGTTCGGCCTCGGAATATTGCACGACGATCCGACTGCCGTCCCGCAGCTCCACCCGCGAGCCGTCGGGCAGTGCGATGCGTTCATTGACATGGAGATAAGTCCGCGGCGCGGTGGGCTCAGGCAGCACGGGCTCGGGTCGCAGGCCCACGAGCCAGGTGACGGCAGCCACGGCCACGGCAGCGGCCAAACCCGCGCTCCAGCGCCACCATGAGTGGCTGCGCGTGGGGGCGAAGAGATCGGGGTTCGGGCCGAGGTCGTTGCGGGGTTGCCAGTCGTAGAGCTGCATCATGCGTTCCAGTGCGGCGGCATGCCGCGTGATGGCGGCCGCGTGCAACGGATCCTGCGCCAGCCATTGCATGTATTCATCCTGTTCGGCCGGGGTCAGGCCGCGATCTCGGCGGGAGAGCCAGAGCGCGGCCGCAGCCTCGATGGAGCCGGTAGTGGCGGGAGAGCGGGATTTCATGGGGGGACCTAACGGAGGTGGGGGCGGGCGAAGAATTCGGCGCAGAGCTGGATGCCCTGCGCCATCTGTTTTTCAATCGTGCTCAACGAAACCCCAAGCTGGGCCGCGATTTCCTTCTGCGTCAGGCCGTAGGCTGTGCGCAGCGTGAAGATCTGGCGGCACCGCTCGGGCAGGGCTTGGATCGCCATGGTGAGCAGCTCGAGTTCCTGCTGTTTGCTGACAGCGGCGACAACATCGCCGCCATCCATCAAGACGGACGGCGGGGTCTCTTCCGTAATCGGTTCGAAGCGCACGACCCGCTGACGCCGCACCGCATCCAGTGCGAGATTGCGGGCGGTGGTGAAAAGCAGGGCGCGCGCCGAGCCCACGGGACCGTTTTCCCTGGCCCGGATGAGGCGGGTCATGCTCTCCTGCACCAGATCGTCCACATCGGGCAGCGTCGGAAAACGCGCCAGCAGCCAAGCCCGCAGCGCCGGACGGTGCGGCTGCACTTCCGTCACAAACCAGCGGCTGGTTTCATGAGCGTGCGTATCCATGGATATCTCCCAATTAGTCTCCCCACTGGAGCCTGCGGGCGAGCCGATTCAAGGGCCGGAAGATTTTAGTTACGGGCGGAGCCGCCTCGCTCGTCTAAGCGGGCCCGCAACAAGCCGCCGCCGGTAACACAGCCGGCGGCGGCCAACACACCATGGCTCGACCGAAGCCGCGCTCCTTCTCAGACGAATGAACCGGCGGCTTCCCCGGGAAATATTTCGGAAAATTCCCGGGCCCGGCCGGAATCCCCCCGCCCCGGACACGAGGTCGTCTGCGGGCAGTCACACCTCCACTGTGGATTTTGTCGTTTCATGCGTCTAATAGGTATGTGTGCGACCCTGCACACCGCCCCATTTCCCATGTCTGCCCTCCTGCCGCTCATCGGTCGCACGCCCCTCCTGCCACTCCGCTTCGCCGCGGAAGGCATCACCCTCCACGCCAAGGCCGAATTCCTCAATCCCTCAGGCTCCATCAAGGACCGGCTGGCTCGTTGCCTCATCGAAGACGCGGAACAGCGCGGGCTGCTGCGCCCTGACTCAATCATCCTCGAATGCACCAGCGGCAACACCGGCATCGCCCTCGCCATGGTCGGCGCGGCCAAAGGCTACGCCGTCGAGATCCTGATGAGCGAGCAAGCCAGCGTGGAACGCCGCCACCTGATCCGGCAGCTCGGCGCGAAGATCCGGCTCTTCGCCCCCACCGAGGGCTACGCCACCGGCATCCGCCTGGCCCGGGAGTTGGCTGCGCACGACCCGCGCTATTTTCTGCCCCTCCAATTTGAGAATCCGCTCAACGCCCTCGACCACGAACTCCACACCGCCCAGGAAATCATCCAGCAGACGGACGGACCAGTGGCGGCGCTGGTCGCCGGCTACGGCACCGGCGGCACCCTCGCAGGTTGCGGACGGGCGCTCCGCCGGGCGTTCCCCTCCATCCGCATCTGCGCGATGGAACCAGCCGAGGCGGCCATGCTGTCCGGCGAAAGCCCCTGCTGCCATGCCATCGAGGGCATCGCCGGCGGCTACGTGCCCCCCTTGCTCAGCGCCGCGCCAATCGATGCCGTGCTCAAGGTGCGCAGCACGGACGCCCTCGCCATGACCCGCAGGTTGGCTCGGGAATTCGGTCTGCTGGTCGGCACCTCCTCGGGCGCAAACGTCTGCGCCGCGCTGCAGGTGGCCGCCGATCTGCCACCCGGCTCCCGCATCGTGACCATCCTGTGCGACCGCGCGGAACGCTATTATTCCACTGCCTTGTTCGGATCGGTCACGGCTTATCCGGGCCCGGTCGAATCTGCTTTTACCTTCGACATTTGAAATATCCCCCATCCGAACTAATCTCATGCCTTCCATGCCCGCCCTGCCGCGTCTCGTCTTCCTGTTACTCGCCTTCATTTTGCCCGGTCTGCTCGCCGCCGCCCCCGGCCCGGTGAAAAAGGGCGCGGTCACCGCCGAACTCGTCGCGCACGACGCCTCGATCCAGCCGGGCAAGCCTTTCCTCGTCGCGCTGCGCCTCACCCACGACGTGCCGTGGCACACCTACTGGATCAACCCCGGCACCGGCTACCCGACCTCGCTCAACTGGAAGCTCCCCGAAGGTTTCACCGCCGGCGACATCCAGTGGCCCGTGCCGCATGTGGTGAAGGACACCAAGGGCAACGTCACCGGCCACGGCTACGAGGGCGATACGTTCCTCTTCGTCGAGATCACGCCGCCGGCGAACCTGGCCACCGGCACTGACGTGACGCTGCACGCCGTCGCCGACTGGCTCATGTGCGCCGAGGTCTGCATGCCCGGTGATGCCAAGCTCGAGCTCACCCTCCCGGTCAAAACGGAAGCGCCCGCACCGAACATGTCCGTGGCGCGCGTCTTCAACAATGCGCGCGCCGAGATGCCGCGCGCGCTCACCGGCTGGACCGTCACCGCCGCGCGCGAAGGCGCCGCGTTCACCGTGCGCCTCACGCCCGCCGCCGGAATCACTCATCGCCCGCAGGATCTGCATCTGTTCGATAGCGCCGGCCTCGTGGACTACGCCGCGCCGCAGCAGATTCGGGAGGAAAACGGCGCCTTCGTCTTCACGCTCGCCGCGGCCAAGGACGGCGATCCCGCCGCCACCCGCCTCGCCGGCGTGATCTACGCAAAGAACGGCTGGGGTTCCGCAAGCCCGTCCCACGGCGCCACCTTCGACGTCGCCCTT
>JAUPWC010000605.1 GCA_030916665.1 Verrucomicrobiota bacterium | reverse complement strand
GGAAACCTTACGACGAACAGCTTTATCTCGCCGCCCTCAGGCACCGCGGTTCGCCCCTGCATCTGGTGCTCGAAAAAGCCGGCTAAATATCCTTGCCAGACTACCTCAGCTCTTGGGCTACGACGGCAATCACAGCATCCGGCTGAAAGGGTGTTAAAACACCGATTCCACGTCACGATCCCGCAGCAAACGGGACGTGACGCCGCCACGCGCGCCGCTTTGATGCCAGCACCCCGATGCGCCTCCGAATCCTTTGCCTGTTCCTGTTCGTCGCGGTCTGTCTCCGCGCCGACTTGGCCTGCCCTCCGATCTTCGGTGACCACATGGTTCTCCAGCGCGACCTGCCGGTCGCGGTCTGGGGCACGGCCGAGCCGGCCGCCACGGTCACCGTGCGCTTTGCCGCACAGGAAAAAGTCACGACCGCCGACGCCGACGGCCGCTGGCTTGTCCGCCTCGATGCGCTCCCCGCCTCCGCCGAGCCCCGCGAACTCTCCATCTCAGCCCTGAATCGAGATTCGAGAATCGAAAATCGAAAATTCCGCGACGTGCTCGTCGGCGAGGTGTGGTTCTGCTCCGGCCAGTCGAACATGGAGAAGCAGCTCGGCCCGCGCCGCGGCCAGCAGCCGACCGACCACTATCAGGAGGAACTGACGCGCGCCGACTGCCCGCCGCTGCGGCTTTTCCAGGGCCTCCACGCGCTCAAACCCAAGGAGGGCGACGTCACCCTCGTGTGGCGTCCCTGCTCCGCGGAGTCGCTCACCACGATGGAATTTTCCGCCGCCGCCTACTACTTCGGCCGCGAGCTGGTGCGCGAGCTCGGCGTGCCCGTGGGCCTGATCCATTCCAGCTTCGGCGGCACGCGCATCGAGGCGTGGATGCCGCCCGCGGCCTTCGCCTTCAACCCGGCTCTGCGCGGGTTGGAGTCGGCGACCTACGACTCGTGGGTGAAGGGCGTGCAGGCGACCGAGCTCTACGCGGTGCGCGTGACCCCCTATGTGCCGTTCACGCTGCGGGGTTGGCTCTGGTATCAGGGCGAGGCCAACGTGATGAACGCCGAGCACCTTGAGTATGCCGCCAAGATGCGCGCGCTCATCGCCAGCTGGCGCGCGGCCTGGGGCCGGCCCGACGCGCCGTTCTATTTCGCCCAGCTCGCGCCGTTCACCTACTCGCGGATCAAGGTCTGGCCCAAGCAACTGACGGGCGACTCCCTGCCCGCGCTGTGGGAAGCCCAGGTCGCCGCCCTCGATGTGCCGCACACGGGCCTCATTCCCACGACCGATCTTGTCGCCAACGTGAAGGACATCCACCCGACCAACAAGCGCGACGTCGGCCTGCGCTTCGCGCGACTGGCGCTGGCGGAGACCTATGGCAAGGCGGTGGCTGCGCAGGCGACACGTTTTCAGACGATGCGTCGCCCGGTGTTCAGCAAGAAGCTGGAACTCGCCTTCACTTCCGCCGCCGGCCTCCGCAGCCGCGACGGCCAGCCGCTCACCCATTTCCAGATCGCCGGCCCCGACCGGAAATTCCATCCCGCCGACGCCGTCATTAAAAACGGCAAGGTGATCGTGAGCAGCCCGTCGGTGGCGAAACCCGTCGCCGTCCGCTTTGCCTGGGACGAGACCGCGAACCCGAATCTCGTCAACGCCGCCGGCCTGCCCGCCCTGCCCTTCCGCACCGACGACTGGCCGCTGGTGCTGGAAGTGCCGAAGGAAGCGAAGTAGGTGGAGCGCGTTGCTCCCCAACGCGCTTCTTGCGCTCACGCCAACTCGCCAAACAACGCACTGGGGAGCAGTGCGTTCCACCCGGCGAACCCTTCCGCACCTCTGAAACCAGGGCGCTCCGCGCAGGTTGGTTCGATCCAGCCCGCGCGGAGCGCGGGCTCCGCCCTCACTCCCCCTGCCCGCGGAACTCCGGCTGCAGGCCGGCCGCGGCCTTGATCTTCTCGCTCACCATCGGGCCGTTGTTTTCCCAGACGTTGCCCTCGCCGTTGGCGTTGCGCAGGAAGCGCTCCTCGGGACACCAGTTGTCGCGCCAGACCGTGTGCGCGGTGCCCTCGTCGGCGTAGTAGTAGAACCAGTGCTCCGGATCGTGGACCCAGCGGCTGATCTTCACCTCGTCGGCGACGTTCTCGCTCACGACCGAGCCGGCCTGCGCGGAGAGCGTGTAGATGGCGGCGGTGTCGGTAAGTCGCGTAGCGTAGCGCACGATGCGGTTGGCGCGGACGAGGTTGTTGCGCATGGCGTTGACGGTGCGCGTCCAGCCCCAGCCGAGGCTGATGCCGGTGTAGGAAGTGTCGGTGATCTCGTTGTGCTCGATGACGGTGTCGCGCACGAAGCCCGCGATCAGCGCCACGCCGCCCCAGTCCTCGTTGGCGCAGTCGGCCAGGCGGTTGTTGGTGAAACGCAGCCGCGCGCCGACGAGGCGTTCGTCGGCGGGGTTCCACGGCAGGTGCGTCTCGAAGCCGCCTTCGCCAAAAAAGCCGGCCACGAGGCCGTTGATGCCGATGTCGCGAAACAGGCAGCCCGTGACGGCTGCGTCCGTGACCGCGAGCCCGAGGTCGAGGCCGCTGGCGGCGGTGCTCTCGAAGCGGCAGCGCGTGAACGCCAGGTGCTGCGCGCCGGTGGCGGTGACCGCCGCGGGCGGACGGCCGATCCAGCCCTGGTTGTCGAGGCTGCGCCACTCGGGCGTGCCCTTGGGGTTCAGGCCGTAGGCGTCGAGCAGGTAGAAACCCGCCTGCAACGGCACATGACCGGCATGCGACGGACGCAGCCAGGTCGTGTGCGCAAAGCCGATGCCTTCCACGGAAAAATGCCGCACCGGACGGTCCGCCGTGCCCTCGATGCGGAGCAGCGTCTCGAGCGCCGGCACCACTACGCGGGCCTTGGTGAGATCCTCGCCGTCGCGCGGCCAGTAGGTGAGCAGGCCCGATTCCTGGTCGGCGAACCACTCGCCGGGCTCGTCGAGAAACTCCAGCGCGTTGGTGAGGAAGAACGGCGCGTTGCCCCGCTCGGCCGACATCACCGGCTGCGGCCAGGGATGCTCGAACTCCACGCGGCTCTCGGGTTCGTGAAAGGTCACGCGCGCCTGGTCGCCGGTCGGGTCGTGCGACTTCAGGCGCAGCACGGCGACTTCCCACATCTGGAGCAGAACCATCTCCACGCCGTCGAGCCGCGCCGGCACGGGTGTCGCGGCGGGAATCCACGCCTCGCGCTTCGGCCGGTCCCAGCCGGTGAGCCGCGTCATGTCGTCTCCGTTCGGCGTGCGGGCGCGCACGGCTTTCGAGCCCTCGACCCACAACTGGCGGAATTCGAGGCGGCGTCCGTTGTGGCGCGGGATCGGCGCCACCCACACGCGGCCGCGCGCGGCGGCCGGGAGCTGCGGCGGCGCCTCGATCTTGTTCGTCCAGCCGGTCACCGTCACGCCGCCGCCGATCACGGGCTTCTCGCCCGGTGCCGCCGCAATCACCGTCGGGCTCAGCGGCGTGCCGCTGTCCTCTGGGCGGATGAACACCGGCTCGTGCAGCAGGTAGTAACCGTCGCGCAAGATGACGCGCACACCGTCGTCAGCCGCCTGATTCCTGAGCCGGCGCATCTCGCGGCCGAGGCGCAGGGCCTTGGTGACGGTGGCGAGCGGCTGCTCGCGCGTGCCGGGATTCGTGTCGCTGCCGACGGGCGCGACCCAGAATTCGGCGGCGAAAACTGCCTCGGTCGCGACCGCGAGGAGAACGGAAAGGGAGAGCAGGCGTTTCATCCGGAGGAAAATTATTGGGATTGAACCTGTAGGGGCGTAAAGATCCTCGGCGCAAGCTCCGGGGCATTTCTGAAATCCTGCCTCTGCCCGGTGATGTGGGAGCGAGCTTGCTCGCGACTGGTTCGCGTCGCGTGCAAGCACGCTCCCACAACTTCCAACCAAGCCGAAGCAAGCTTCAGGGGATGAGAGCCGATGGGAATCATAGCAAACAGGTCTCGGCAGTTTGGGGGCAACAGCATTGACGAAGTGGCTCATTGTTCCGTCCCCGCGCCGCGCGCAACGCAGAACGCTCGGCTCACGCAAATTCGGGACGCGGCCAGATCAGCCACGTCCAAGGGGTGGAGCGCGTTGACCCCAATGTGCTGAACCGCACTCGTCGCGGGAAAAAGCGCCTTGAGGTCAAGTCGCTCCACCTCCTGTGGGCAGCCCGCTTGCGGGCGCCGCTGGGAGTGCGCGCAAGCGCGCTGACCCACAATTTCCCCTCAATCCCCGCCCGCGTGCTCCGTCCGGTAGGTGCGGGGCGTGCAGCCGCTGGCGCGGCGGAAGGCCTCGTTGAACCGGCTGATCGAGCTGAAGCCCGAGCTGTAGGCCACGTCCACGATCTTCTGGTCCGTCGTGGCAAGGAGGCGCTTGGCGTGGAAGACCCGGTGGTGCGTGATGTGGTCGATGAGCGTCGTGCCGAAGACCTTCTTGAAAAGCCGCATCGCCGAGTTCGGGTGCATGCCCACGGCCTTGCCGATGTCGTCCACCGTGATCGGTTCGAGGTAGCTGCGGGCGATGTAGCAGACGATCTGCTCGACCTTGTTGAGGCCGCCCATCTGGACCTTGGCCGGCGGACGGAGGGACGGGCCGGTCTGCTCGGCCTCCATGGCCAGGCCGAGGCGGCGCAGGCGGGTCTCCATCTCGCGGGTCACGATCTCGCGGAGCACGCGGTGGTTTTTATTCAGGTCCTGCTCCCACTGGGCGAACAGGGCAGCGTCCATCTGGGTGCGCTCGGTGTGGGGCTCGGTGACGACCTCGCCGCGCATCAGCGGCTGGACCACGGGGTCGGGCAGCTGGCATTGGAGGAACCAGGCCAGGGGGAGGGTCGCCACGAAATACTCGGTGTCCTCCTCGTAATCGATGATCTGGTGGGGCATGGCCGCCCAGAACGCCAGGAACTGGCCGACCGGGACCTTGGTTTTTACACCCCCGATCATGTAGGTCACCCGGCCCCGGCGCAGGAGATTCAGCTGGATCTCGTTGTGGTGGTCCGGACCCGGCATCGGCGACGGATTCCACCGGACACACGAGAGGCCGTAGGTGGTGAATTGGGCGCGTTCCGTCTCGAACTTGGCCATGGGGGTTAGTTTTCAGGCACAATTGGCGCGGAAGGCGGCGGAAACAACGCCTAAAAAATCCTATCATCTTCGCTCTCCGCAAACTGCGCACCCAGCGACGTTGGCGGACGACCTGACGCGCCACGGGTAAGGATGGCGGATTGCCCCACCCCACGACGTTCCGCCACCCTGCCCCGCATGAAGCCCCTGCCCCTGTTTCTCGGCCTATTGTCCGGCTGCCTTGGCCTCGGCCCGCTCGCCGCGGGCGAGAAGTCCCTCATCGACACGACCCGCTCGCCCCAGGCGAAATTCTATATGCCCGATCTGGGCGACGTGCGCTGGAACGGCGGCCTCCTCGGCGACCGCTTCGAGGTCTGCCGCAACGTGATGATCCCGCACATGGGGACGATCTTCGCCGACCCGCACGAGAGCCACGCTTGGGACAACTTTC
This sequence comes from Verrucomicrobiota bacterium, assembly GCA_030916665.1. GTDB lineage: Bacteria > Verrucomicrobiota > Verrucomicrobiia > Opitutales > Opitutaceae > Lacunisphaera. Next base: position 288 of record JAUPWC010000605.1, on the reverse strand, counting down.
TGATGGCCGCCGGCCTCGGCGAGGGCCGCGGCACCGGCAAGCCCCACGGCCCGCCCTTCAACGACGGCGACTTTCTGAAATGGGTCGAGGCGCTCGCCCAGGTCTATGCCGTCACCAAGGACCCGAAGATCGACGCCGAGATGGACCGCATCATCGAGGTCGTCGGCAAGGCCCAGCGCGAGGACGGCTACCTGCACACGCACAAGATCGTGCCGCAGCGCCGCGGGCAAAGCGGCGCCGTCGCCAAGGAGTTCGAGGACCGCGAGCACTTCGAGACCTACAACATGG
>JAUPWC010000604.1 GCA_030916665.1 Verrucomicrobiota bacterium | reverse complement strand
TCGGCCTCGTCGGCACCAAATACGGGTGCGGCATGGGCCTCTGCGGCGCCTGCACCGTCCACCTCAACGGCGTGCCGGTGCGCTCCTGCCAGACACCCGTCTCCGCCGTGGGCAACACGCCCGTCACCACCATCGAGGGCCTCGACCCCGCCGGCGCGCATCCGTTGCAGAAGGCGTGGTGCGATCACGACGTCCCGCAGTGCGGCTATTGCCAGGCCGGGCAGATCATGACCGCCGCCGCTCTGCTCAAGCAGACCCCCTCGCCCACCGACGCCGACATCGACGCTGCCATGGCGGGCAACCTCTGCCGCTGCGGCACCTACGTCCGCATCCGCGCCGCCATCAAGGACGCCGCGAAGGAGGTCGCAACATGATCCCGCACAACCACCCTGTAGCGGCGCTCTGTGAGCGCCGGGAGCCGGCCTCGGATACGGACGGCGGTCACACACCTCTGCTACAAAATCTCCCCCGCCGCGAATTTCACCGCATCTCCGCCCTCGCCGGCGGCGGCTTCGCCCTGAGCTTCGCGTTGCCCGGCACCGCACTCGCCCAGGCCCCCGGCCTCGACAACACCGCGCGCGCCTTCACGCCGAATCCCTTCATCAAGATCACTCCCGACGGCATCGTGATCCTCGTCGCCAAGAACCCCGACGCCGGCCAGGGTGTGAAGACCGCCCTGCCCATGATCCTCGCCGAGGAACTCGGCGCCGACTTCAACAAGGTCACCATCGAATACGGCGGCCTCGACCCGCAGCTCGGCGCGCAGTTCGCCGGCGGCAGCCTCTCGGTGCCGATGAATTATCAGACACTCCGCCGCGCCGGCGCCGTCGCGCGCACCGTGCTCGTGCAGGCCGCCGCCGACACCTGGGGTGTGCCCGCCGCCGAGTGCGAGGCCGAGAACAGCACCGTCATCCACCGGCCCACCGGCCGCGTGCTCGGCTTCGGCGACCTCGCCACCAAGGCCGCGTCGATGCCCCTGCCCGACGAGAAGTCCGTCGTCCTCAAGCGCCCGAAGGAAAACAAGCTCATCGGCAACCGCGTCGGCGGCGTGGACAACCCCGCCATCGTCACCGGCCAGTCCCTCTTCGGCATCGACCAGAAGGTCCCCGGCATGGTCCACGCGGTTTACGTGAAGTGCCCCGTCTTCGGCGGCAAGCCCGTCTCCGCCAACCTCGACCGCCTCAAGCGCCTGCCCGGCGTGCTCGATGCCTTCCTCGTCGAGGGCACCAACGATTACTACGGCCTCCTGCCGGGCGTCGCCATCGTGGGCGAATCGACCTGGGCGACCTTCAAGGCCCGCGGTCTGCTCGACGTCGAGTGGAACGAAGGCCCCGGTGCCACGCAGAGTTCCGCCGCCTACGAGGAAGCCGCTGCCAAGGCTGCGACCGCCGCCGGCAAGGAAATGCGTAACGACGGCAACGTCGCCGCGAAGTTCGCGAGCGCCACCAAGGTCGTCGAGGCCGCCTACCATTATCCCTACCTGCACCACGCGACGCTCGAGCCGATGAACGCGCTCGCCATCCCGACCGCCGATGGTGGCCTCGAGGTCATCGCGCCCACCCAAACGCCCGACGACGCGAAGAACGTCGCCATGAAGGTCTCGGGGTTGCCCGCGGACAAGGTGAAGCTGCGCTTCACGCGCATCGGCGGCGGCTTCGGTCGCCGGCTGGTCAACGACTTCGTCGCCGAGGCCGTGGCCGTCGCGATGAAGGTCGGCAAACCCGTGAAGCTCACCTGGACGCGCGAGGACGACACCCGCCACGGCCAGTATCGACCGCCCGCGTGGCATTTCCTCAAGGGCGCGGTGGACGCCTCCGGCAAGCTCAGCGCGTGGTCGAACCACTTCGTCACCGTCGGCCTCAACAGCACCGCCGAGCCCGCGCGCGCGGCCGAGCTCAGCAACAACGAGCTGCCCGCCCGCTTCCTCGCCGACTACCGTCTCGATCGCTCCATCACCAGCACCAACGTCCCGACCAGCTGGCTCCGCGCCCCCGGCAGCAACGGCCTCGCGTTCGTCTTCCAGAGCTTCATTGACGAACTCGCCCACGCCGGCGGTCGCGACCCGCTGGATTTCCGCCTCGAAGTGCTCGGTGAGGACCGCGTGCTCCCGGGCAACGGCCAGTGGGAGCCGCCCTACAACACGGGTCGCATGAAGGGTGTGCTCCGCCTCGTCGCCGAGAAGGCCGGCTGGGGCAAAAAGCTCCCGAAGGGCTCCGGCCAAGGCATCGCGTTTCACTTCAGCCACTCCGGCTACGTCGCCGAGGTGGCCGACGTCACCGTCACGCCCGACGGCGCGCTGACCGTGGACAAGGTCGTCGTCGCCGTGGACGTCGGCCCGATCATCAACCCGAGCGGCGCCGAGAACCAGATCCAGGGCTCGATCATCGACGGCCTGAGCGGCGCCTGGCTGCAGGAACTCACCATCGAGAACGGCGCGGTCGTGCAGGGTAATTTCCACGACTATCCGCTCCTGCGCATCAACGCCTCGCCGAAAATCGAGATCCACTTCATCGAGAGCGACAACCCGCCCACCGGCCTCGGCGAACCCGCGATGCCCCCGCTGCCCCCGGCGGTCTGCAATGCCATCTTCGCCGCCACCGGCAAACGCGTCCGCCGCCTGCCGCTCGTGCGCACCGACCTCGCATGGAGCTGACGCCGGTCCCCGCCGCTCTCCGCGAAGTCCTCTCCCGCGCCCCGCAGCTGCCCGCGGAGCGCGTGCCCTTGGCCGCCGCGCTCGGGCGCGTGCTGCGCGAACCTGCGCACGCCGACCTCGACTCGCCGCCCTTCGATGCCTCGGCGATGGACGGCTACGCCTTGCGCGCTGCCGACGCTACGCAACCGCTCCTGCTCGTCGGCGAATCCGCCGCCGGCGCCGCCTTCGCGGGCACGGTCGGCCCGGGCGAATGCGTCCGCATCTTCACCGGAGCCCCCGTCCCCGCCGGCGCCGACTGTGTTGTGAAACAGGAAGACACCACCCGCGAAGAAACCAAAGTTCGTATTACGAACTTTCCCAAAGCGGGCTCCTTCATCCGCTGCCGCGGCGAAAACCGTCGCGCGGGTGACCTCGTCGTCCCCGCTGGCACGTGCCTCGGGCCGCCCGAGCTCGCGGCTTTGGCCTCGGCCGGCGTCGCGCAACCGCTCGTCACGCGCCGGCCGCGCGTCGTGCATGTCGTCACGGGCAACGAACTCGTCCCGCCCGACCGCACGCCCGCAGGAGCCCAGATCCGCGACAGCAACTCCGCTCTCATCGCCGCGCTCGTCGCTCAATACGGCGGCGAACTGGCCGCACACGCGCACCTGCCCGACGACCTCGCCGCCGCGCAGGCCGCACTCGCCGCTTTGCCCAACCACGACGTGTTGCTGATCTCCGGCGGCGCCAGCGTCGGCGACCACGACTTCGCCCGCCCCGTGCTGACCGCGCTCGGTTACACGCTGCACTTCCAACAGATCAACCTCCGCCCGGGCAAACCGCTCGTCTTCGCCAGCAAGGGCGACCGCCTCGCCTTCGCCCTGCCGGGCAACCCGGTGTCGAATTGGGTGACCTTCAACCTTTTCGTCGCCCCGCTCCTGCGAATGCTCGATACCGGCCTCGACGCCGCCCCGCCGCGCCGGCGCGGACGCCTCGCGCCCG
>JAUPWC010000603.1 GCA_030916665.1 Verrucomicrobiota bacterium | reverse complement strand
CGGCAAGGTGGTGGTCCTCGTCGGTGAAATCACCCGCGGCCGCAGCCTCAACATCGTCGGTGTGGGCGTGGCCCCGGCGCGCGGCGTGATGAAGGGCGAGGTCGTGGACTACAAGGCCGCCTGCGAGGCGACCCACCACGCCCTCGAGATGGCCGAGAAACGCGCCGGCGCCAAGCTCGAGTCCGTCTGGCTCGCCCAGAGCGGCGGGCATCTCGACGCGTTCTACAACGAGGCCTCGGTCAACGTGAAGTCCGCCGACAACACCGTGACCGCGCTCGACATCGATTCCGTCTGCGCGCTCGCCAAGGAGAAGGAGCTGCCCGCCGGCCGTTCGCGCATCCACGAGATCCGCCGGCCCTTCCGCCTCGACGGCCGCGCCGTGCCGGACCCCGAGCACCTTTCCGGCAAGCGGCTCGAGGTCGGCTACTGGATCGTGCATGGTTCCGAGGGCAAGATCAGCGACAACATCCACGTCGTGGGCGGTTACCATCTCGAGGTGCGCGAACTTGTGCTCGCCAGCCTCGCCAGCGGTTCGTTGCTCACCTCCGCGGAGGAGCGCGCACAGGGCGTGCTCGTCATCGACATCGGCAAGGGCGTGACCGACTACGTGCTTTATCGTGACGGCCATGTGCTCGTCACCGGCACGCTGCCGGTGGCCGGCGACCACCTCACCAACGACCTCAGCATCGGCCTGCGCGTGACGCTCTCCCAGGCCGAGATGCTCAAGCTGCGGCACGGTCGCGGCACGGTCCAGACCCGCGACAAGTCCGACAAGGTCTGGCTCAACGGCGACGGCGCGTTCGGCGACCGGCAGATTCCCAAGATGGCCATCGAGACAATCTCCGCCGCCCGCACGATGGAGCTGCTCGAAGTCGTGCGCCAGAAGCTCGGTCCGGCCTTCGTGCCCGAGCACTGCGGCGCGGGCGTGATCCTCACCGGCGGCACCGCCAAGCTGCCCGGCATCGAGGAGGCCGCCACCCGCGTCTTCGGCCTCAACGCCCGTCGCGGCGAGCCGCCTTCCTGGGTGAAGGAGGAACTCAAGGACCCGATGTTCTCCTCCGTGCTCGGCATCTTTCAGTTCGGCCTGCGCAACGCGCACGAGCACGCGCTGCCCGCGCGCCGCAAGCCGGGTCTGCTCAGCAATCTCACCCGCCTTTTCGCGACCTCCTGACCATGGACAACTCCTCCAACGAACTTCCCCTCGAGGCGCTCGCCGACCGCGACGTCGGCATCAAGCTCATCGGCGTGGGCGGCGGCGGCTCCAACGCCGTGGACCGGCTCAAGATGGAGAACCTCGACCGGCTCCAGCTGGCCGTCATCAACACCGACCTCAAGGCGCTCGGCACATCGCCCGTGCAGGACAAGATCCTGATCGGCGCCACGCAAACCCGCGGCCTGAGCGCCGGCGGCGATCCCGAGCTCGGCCGCAAGGCCGCCGAGGCCGACGCCGACAAGATTGCCGAGATCGTGAAGGACACGGACCTGGTGTTTCTCGTGGCCGGCCTGGGCGGCGGCACCGGTTCCGGCGCCGCGCCCGTGGTGGCGCAGATTGCCGGCGATGCGGGTGCGCTGGTCATCGCGTTTGTCACGCTGCCTTTCAGCTTCGAGGGAGGGCGCCGCGCGCGTCAGGCCGAGGAAGCGCTCGCCGAGCTGCGCCGCACCTGCGACGCGGTCATCCCGCTCGCCAACGATATGCTGCTGCAGGAGGGCACCGACCAGACGAGCGTGCTCGACTCCTTTGCCCGCGCCGACGAGTGGATCGGCCGCGGCGTTAAATCCATCTGGGCGATGCTTTCGCGCACGGGTCTCATCAATGTTGATTTCACCGCCGTGCGGCAGGTCTTCCACCACCGCGGCGGCAAGACCTTGTTCGGCCTCGGCACCGGTTCGGGCGAGAACGCCGCTCTGGCCGCGCTGGAGGACCTCAAGCACTGTCCGCTCCTCCACACGCCGGAGCACGCGCGCAAGGCCGACCGCCTCCTCGTGAACATCACGGGCGGCGCCGACCTCACCCTCACCAAGGTCAACGAGATCATGTCCGCCGTCACCGAACAGTTCGGCCCCGAGGCCCATGTGGTCATGGGCGCGGCCATCGACGAGGCCCTGCAGGGGCGCGTCGAGCTCTGCGTGCTCGGCACGACCGATGTCGGCAGCCGCAATTTTGTCCGCCGCCCGGCTCCGTCGGCGCCGGTGCGCAAGGCCGACAAGCCGGCCGCCACCAGCACCGCGGCCGTCGCCACGACCTCGAATGTCAGGACCACCGTCACGACCGACGCGACCGTTACGCGCACCAGCGCCCCGCCGGTCCACCCCAACAAGCCCAAGCAGGAGGAGTTCGGCTTCCAAGGACCCGAGCCCGCGGAGAACCGCGGCACCTTCGACAAATCCGACCGCAACCTCTTCGAGGGCCAGGACCTCGATGTGCCGACCTACCTCCGCAAGGGCATCAAGGTCACGCTCTGAGGAAGCTTTGACATAAGGCCCGTTCCGGGCGTGTTAGCCCCATGTTCATCGACGAGACCACCATCAAAGCACGCGCCGGCGACGGCGGCAAAGGCTGCCGCAGCTTCCGCCGCGAAAAATATGAGCCGTGGGGCGGCCCCAACGGGGGCGACGGCGGCAAGGGCGGCGACGTGATCCTCCGGGGCGACGACGACCAGAACAACCTGATCGATTTCAAATACAAGCCGCACTGGAACGGCGAGCGCGGCGAACACGGTCAGGGCGGCGATTGCACCGGCCGGGAGGGCCGTCCCGCCGTCCTGCGCGTGCCGCTCGGCACCATTGCCTACAAACTTCCGGACGGCGAAATCGTCGGCGAGGTGCTGGAAGACGGTCAGGAGATCGTGCTGCTCAAGGGCGGCAAGGGCGGCGCGGGCAACACCAAGTTCAAGTCCTCCACCAACCGCGCCCCGACCAAGACGGGACCGGGCCTGCCCGGCGAAGTGGGCGACTTCCGCCTCGAGCTGAAGAGCATCGCCGACATCGGCCTCGTGGGCTTTCCCAACGCCGGAAAATCGTCGCTTACCAACCTCATCACCAAGGCCCGCCCGAAGACCGCGCCGTATCCGTTCACCACGCTGCACCCGCAGATCGGGGTGATCGAGTATCCCGCCGAATACGAGCGCCTCGTGCTGGCCGACATCCCGGGCCTCATCGCCGGCGCCAGCGACGGCAAGGGCCTCGGCCACCGTTTCCTGCGCCACATCGAGCGCTGCAAGCTGCTCCTCATCATCCTCGACATGGCGGGCACCGACACCCGCGACCCGCGCGACGACTACAAGCAGCTGCTGAAGGAGCTCGAACTCTACGACCCCACGCTGCTCAAGAAGCCCCGGCTCGTCGCCGCCAACAAGATGGACGAGGATGCCGCGGTCGCGAACCTCAAGAAATTCAAGAAGCGCTACGCCAAGGTGGAGATGGTGCCGATTTCCTGTCTGTCCGAAGACGGCATCCCCAAGCTGCTCAAAGAACTTCTCAAGCGCGTGAAGAAACTGCGGGCCAAAGAAAAGAAATCGCCAAGCCGGGCCAGCTGAGTAGTTTTTCCAACGTCAACCCCGCCATGTCCTCGGTCGAATACCGCCCCCTGCTCATGCGCGCCAACCGCCTGCTTGGCTCGGCGCTCATCGAGCACAATCTGGTGAAATTCGAGGACCTCGAGGCGGCCAACGAGCGCCTGCTGGAAGTCGCGGCCAGCGGCCAGGTCCGGCAGAGTTCCGTGCTCAACATCCTGGTCTATGAGAAAAAGGTGCTGCGCGAGGAGGATGTGCTGCACCACGTCGTGGACGACCATGGCGTCGGGGTGGTGGACCTCCGCGGCTACGACGTGCCCGAGGACGTGCGCAAGGAGATGGATCTCGACGCCTGCTGGGCCACCTGGAGCGTGCCCTTCGACCGGGAGGAGGACTTTCACTTTGTGGCGACCGCCTACTACCTGAGCCCGGCCGTGCGCAGCCATTGGGAAAAGAAGCTCGGTGGCCAGATCATCTGGCAGGCGACGACGATGGACATCATCGCCGATTTTCTCGACCGGATGCAGGCCGAGCGCGCCGAGTCGGCCAAGCGCGGATCGCGGGCCCCGTTCGCCAGCGGAGGCACTGCGCCGCCGATGGCGGCGCGTCCCGCCAGCAATCCGCCGATCCCCGCTTCTCCCGCCGGCTCCGGGCACACCCCCCTGCCGTTTCCCGGTTCAAATTCCGGCAAACCCGCGTCCCCCACCTAAGCCATGCCACTCGGACGCACCCAGACGCAGATCATCGACAAGCTGGAGGAGATGGGAAAGCTCACCGCCGACCAGAAGGCCGTGCTGTTGGCGCGGCCCGACGAGCCCACCGGCGACCAGCTCGACGCGATCCTCCAGACGGACCACCACATCACCGTCTTTCAGCTGCTGCTGGCCAAGTGCCGCGCGCTCGGTCTCGCGCCCTACAACGTCGCGCGCTACCGCGTCCAGCCCGCCACCTTCGAGAAGATAGATTTGGAGTTCTGCCAGAAGAACATGATCCTGCCGGTCGGGCAGGTGGGCGACTTCCTGCTCGTTGCCTTCGCGAACCCCTTCGATACGACCGTTGCGTCCAAGATTCAGGACAAGACCGGCCAGCGCGTCGTTCGCCTGCTCGGACGCGAGTCCGACATCCGCGAAAAGCTCAAGAAGGACCATGTCCACGACGAGGTGCAGTTCTCCGACGTGGTGGACCAACTCGGCGCCCAGTTCGACGAGGAGGAGACGGAGATCAAGGACGAGGATCTGGAGAACGAGGACTCCGCGCCCATCATCCAGCTCGCCAACCGCATCATTGAGGACGCCTATTTCGCCGGCACGTCGGACATCCACATCGAGCCGTGGGAAAAGGAGATCGTCGTCCGCTACCGCATCGACGGCCTCACCCAGGAGAAGCTCCGCCTGCCGGGCAAGGTCGCCGGCGCGCTCGTGGCCCGCTTCAAGATCATGTGCAACCTGGACATCGCGGAACGCCGCCTGCCGCAGGACGGACGCATCGTCTTCAAGCAGTATAACAAGAAGAACATCGACATCGATCTCCGCGTCTCGACCGCGCCGCTCAATCACGGTGAAGGCGTGGTCATGCGTATCCTCGACAAGCAAAAGTCGACTTTGCCGCTACCAGCCCTCGGCTTCACCGAGGAGAATCTCAAGAAATACCGCGAGTGCATCCGCCAGCCCTACGGCATGATCCTGCACTGCGGCCCCACGGGCTCGGGCAAGTCCATGACGCTCTACTCGGCGCTCAACGAGGTGAACACGGCCGACGTCGTCATCCGCACCGCCGAGGATCCGATCGAATACACGCTGCCCGGCATCAACCAGATGCAGATGCACCGTCACATCGGCCTGACCTTTGCCGCCGCGCTCCGCGCCTTCCTGCGTCAGGACCCCGACATCATCCTCGTGGGTGAAATTCGCGACAAGGAGACGGCGAACATCGCCGTCGAGGCCGCGCTCACCGGCCACCTGCTCATCTCCACGCTCCACACCAACGACGCCCCCAGCACGGTCGCCCGTCTCACCGACATGGGCATCGAGCCGTTCATGATCTCCTCTTCGCTCGTGTGCGTGTGCGCCCAGCGCCTCATGCGCCGCGTGTGCAAGGTCTGCCGCGTCGCCTACGAGCCCGAAGGCCGGGAGAAAGACGTGTTGCAGCGCGCCCTCGGCTGGACCGGACCCATCTACAAGGCCAACGCCAAGGGCTGCGCCAAGTGCAACGGCACCGGTTACAAGGGCCGCGTGGGCATCCACGAGCTCCTGATCACCAACGAGGAGCTCATCGAGGCGATCAACAAGGAGGCCGAGACCGCCGAGCTCAAGCGCATCGCCATGAAGGCCGGCATGAAGACCCTCCACCAGGACAGCATGTTCAAGGTCAAGGAGGGGCTCAGCACAATGGACGAGGCGCTAAGCTCCGTCCCGCAGGACATGGAACTGCGCGACATAGCCTGAGAGGATCTGCTACAGTTCCCTTAATCATTCCCCTTCTCGTTCCTCCCCGGTTTGGGTT
>JAUPWC010000602.1 GCA_030916665.1 Verrucomicrobiota bacterium | reverse complement strand
GATGGAGCCGCCCTGACCGCGCTCGACGAGGTATTTGCCGAAGACCTGGCAGCCGAGGAAAACGCCCTTCACGTTGACGCGCAGGATGCGGTCGAACTCCTCCTCGCTGATGTCGAAGAACGGCGTGGCGGAATTGATGCCCGCGCCGTTGACCACGATGTCCACGCGGCCGCTGCGCTTGAGCACGGCGTCGCGCAGGCCCTCGAGTTCGGCCTTGTTGGTGGCCTCGGCGCTGTGAAACCAGGCCTTGCCGCCCGCGGCGGCGATCTTGGCGAGACGGGCCTCGGCCTTTTCCAGGCTGCGGCCGACAATCACGACCTCGGCGCCCGCGCCCGCGAGGCCCTCGGCCATCGCGCCGCACAGTTCGCCGGTGCCGCCGATGACGACGGCCACTTTGCCATCGAGGCCAAAATAGGATTTCAGATATTCTTCGGATTTCATGGATGAAAATACAGTTCAGGAATCAAACTCCCGGCCTTCCAGACCGGCAAGCCCTGAGGCCGCAGCGGTGAGGTCATAAGCCGGCCTCGCCGGCCTCTTCACGAGGCTGATTGCCGGGGTCGCTGCTGGAGACAGGGCGACCTCACCCGCAACGCGCGAAAACCGCAGCGAGGTCACCGCGGCTCCAAAAGCGAAGTCGGCCAAGCGCTTCATGGCTGGGCGGATGCCGCATCTGGTCGCAGATGGCGGTCGAGCCAAGCGAGGTAGCGGGCGGTGTAACCGGGGGCGGCCTTTTCCCACTCGGACAGCCGGTGCGGCGCGCCGGGCAGCACCTGCAACTCGCACTCCACGCCGTTGGCCTGAAGCTTGGCCTGGAAATCGTAGGACTGCTGGATCGGCACAGTCTTGTCGGCGTCGCCGTGGACCAGCAGAAAAGGCGGCAGACCGGGCCGGACGTGGTTGATCGGCGAGTTGGCGCGCAGCAAGCCGAGCGACTCGGGCGTCACTTCCTTCGGGCGGTTGAGGAGATTCTGGAGCGACGTGCTGACGCCGCCGCGGATGGGCAGCTCCTGCTCGTGGTTGGAGACCGGAGCGAACCCGACCACCGCCTGCACACGCGCGGAGTCATCCACCACGGTGCCCGCGAGGCAGGCCAGATGCCCGCCGGCGGAGTGGCCGAAGAGCGCGATGCGGTTGGCGTCGCCCTGGTAGTTCGCGGCGTTGGCCTTCACCCAGCGGATCGCGGTGAGCACGTCGTCGAGGCAGGCGGGCCAGCGGTGCTTCGGCGCGAGACGGTAATTGATGGAGAACCAGGTGTATTTCGCCTCGGTGAGCGCGTTGAACCAGATGCCGATGCCCGCGCCGCCGTCCACGAGCGCCTTGTCCCCGCTGCTCCAGCCGCCGCCATGCACGAGGATCGCGATGGGAAACGGCCCCTCCCCTGCCGGCACGCTGACGTCGAGCAGGAGTTTCTCCCCGCCGGCCTGGCCGTATTCGACGTCGCGGTGGAAGACGGGCTCGGCGCCGAGAGCAGCAGTGAACGCGAACAAACAAAGAAGCAGCGGCAGCAGGGCTTTCATTTTCCGTTCCAAGTGAAGGTTTCTCCCTTGGCCAGCGTCAGCTCCTTGGAGGAGTCGCCATAGCGCAACGCCACCGGATTCCCGAGCAGCGAGCGGACCTTGGCGGTGACCAGCTTTCCGCCACGCCATTCGAGATCCACCTCGAAGCCGCCGCGGGCGCGCAGGCCGGTGATCTTGCCGTCGGGCCAGGCCTTGGGCAGCGCGGGCAGCAGGTCGAGTCCGCCGCGGTGGGACTGGAGCAGCATCTCGACGATGCCGGACACGGCGCCGAAGTTGCCGTCGATCTGGAACGGCGGGTGCGCGTCGAAGAGGTTGGCGTAGGTGCCGCCGTGGGAGGAATTCTGCGGCGCAGCGGCATCCACAAGCAGCAGCTGGCGCAGGATCATCCTGTGCGCGTAGTCGCCTTCGAGGAAGCGGGCCCAGAAATTGATCTTCCACGCCAGCGACCAGCCGGTGCCGTCGTCGCCCCGGAAACGCAGCGACTGCTTGGCGGCCTCGAAGAACCTGGGGTCACCGGGATGGATTTCGTCGCCCGGGAACACGGCCCACAGGTGCGAGACGTGGCGGTGCTTGTTGTTGGGATCATCCAAGTCCTCCAGCCATTCCTGCAACTGGCCGTGCCGGCCGATCTGATTGGGCGCGATCTCGGCGTGCATGGTGCGCAGCTGTTGCGCAAAGTCGGCGTCGGTCCCGAGGATATCCGCCGCCCGCGCCGTGGCGGCCAACAGCGCACGGATGATCTGGTGGTCCATCGCCGGCCCCATGACGAGCCCGCCCTGCTCGGGCGAGTTGGACGGACCGCTGATCAGCCAGCCCGTTTTCGGATCACGCACGAGGAAATCGACGAAAAACTCCGCGGCCTCCTTCATCACGGGATAGGCGCGGTGATCGAGGAAGCCGCGGTCCTGCGTGAAGAGATAGCGTTCCCAGAGGTGGAGTGTCAGCCATGCGCCGCCGGTCGGCCAGATGCCGTGGTTGGAATTGTTGATCGGCGCCGTGCCGCGCCAGAGGTCGGTGTTGTGGTGCAGCACCCAGCCGCGCGAGCCGTAGTGGGCCTGCGCGGTTTTGCGGCCGCTGACGACGAGGTCGTCGATCATCGCGAACAACGGCTCGGCGCACTCGGCGAGGTTTGCCGCCTCGGTCGGCCAGTAATTCATCTCCGTGTTGATGTTCACGGTGTATTTGCTGTCCCACGAGGGCCGGAGACTGTCGTTCCACACGCCCTGCAGGTTGGCGGGCTGGTCGCCGGGGCGGCTGCTGGCGATGAGCAGATAGCGGCCGAACTGAAAATAGAGCGGGATGAGCGCGGGATCGGAAGCCTTGTCGGTCGCGCGCAGGCGGGCGTCGGTCGGCAGGTTTTGCGGACTGTAACCAAGATCAAACGATACGCGCCGGAAGAGCGCCTGATGGTCGGCAACGTGCGCGGAGCGGAGAGCGGAGAACGGCTTCACCGCCGCGGCGGCGATCAGCGGTGCGGTGCGAGCCGCAGGATCGGCGCTGACATCCTGAAAGTTCACGTAGTTCGTGGCGGCCGTGAGCACGAGCGTGGCGCTGTCGGCGCCGGACACAACCAGGGCGCCGTTCTCTGCGTGCGTGCGGCCGCCTTCGGTGGAAGCCTGCGCACGGGCGTCGAACCGGATGGCACCGTCCTTCACCTGGCCGGAGACACCGAGCGTGGTGGCCACCGCGCCTTCATGCGGGCTCGTGATGCGGGCCGTGAAATTCAGCTGCCCGGGCCGGTCGGCGCTCACGCGCACCACGATCACGCCGTCAGGATGGCTCGCGAAGGTCTCACGGGTGAACACCGTGTCGCCAACCCGGTAGCGGACGGTCGCGACCGCGGTGTCGAGGTCGAGCGTGCGCAGGTAGTCGGTCGCCGCCTCGTGGCCGGGGAAATTGAGGATGAGGTCGCCGCAGGGCTGATAGGCCTTCTGGCGGAGCGGAATGCTCATGAACTCCTTCATGCCGAGTTCGTGGGCCTCCTTCTGCTTGCCCTCGGCGAGCAGGCGGCGGAGTTCGGGCAGGAATTTCGCGGCACCCGCGTGCTGGTATTCGTGCGGCTGACCGGTCCAGACGGTGTCCTCGTTGAACTGGATGCGCTCCTGCGCGAGACCACCGAAGACCATGGCGCCGAGCCGGCCGTTGCCGACGGGTAGCGCCTCGACCCAGACACGGGCCGGCTGGCGATACCACAGCGACAGCGGGTTCACAGGCTCGGGCAGCGGCACCGGCGCAAGCGCCGGCACGGCGCGACGCAGGTCGTCCACGACCAAGCGCGCGAAGGCCACACTGCCGACCGTCTGCAGATGCGTGGTGTCGTTCTTGCCCTTGCTGTCGGGGAAATTGAACTCCGCCGTGCGCTGCGGTCCGAGCGCCTCGCAGAAAGCCTGGCTGCTCGCGTGCAGGTCGATCAGCGGCACCTGCTTCGCCGCGGCGAGCCGCTTCACCGCCTCGGCGTAGGGCACGTGCGCGGATTCAAGTTTGCTTGGATCGGTTTTGGAAAACGTGCGGCGCACGAGCGAGGTGATCACCACCGGCTGGCCACCCTGGGCGCGGACCTCGTCCACGTAGCGGGCCATGTTTTCGTAGTAGGTCGTGGCGGGATCGGTCTCGCGTTCGGGGCCCTTGCCGGGCTGGTCATTGTGGCCGAACTGGATCAGGTAGTAGTCGCCTTTCGCGGCGAGCGCTTTGTCCCAATGCCCTTCGTCGCGGTAGCTCTTCGAGCTGCGCCCGCCGCGCGCCAGGTTCGTGATGGTCGCGCCCTCGCCGACAAACTGCCGGAAGCCGTGGCCCCAGCCGGAGTCGTCGGTGACGGTGGAGTCGCCCACCAGCACGATGTGCACGGGACGGTCCGCCGCGGAGGCGGCCAGCGGCAGCAGACTGAACAGGGCGAGGACGAGGTGGGAGAGCGGACGCATCACGGTTGCTTGGGCACGAAATGGTAGGTGCGGAACTGGAGCTTGATATCGAAGAGCTTCCCCTGGTTCCGGTAGAGCTTGAGCATCTCGGCGCCGGCCAGCAGCACGGGGCCGTAGGCGTGGCCGTGATGGGCGGAGGTCGGCCGGTTGTAGTAATAGACGTGGTCGCTCGCGAGCGTGGTGCCGACACAGGAGTTCTCGATCTGGCCCTGCGCGTTGACCTGCTGCGCGAGACCGAGCCAGCCGGCCTGCGCCACCGACCCGTAGGTGACCGGGCTGATCCAACCGCGGTTGATGCCGTGCGCGATGGCATAGACGAACATCGCGGTGCAGGATGACTCGAGGTAGGAATCGGGCTTGTCGAGCAACTGGTGCCAGAGCCCCGCGCCCGACTGCAATTCGGCGAGCGCCTGCACGTGCCGGCGATAAGTGGCGAGAACCTCAGGCCGCAACGGATGGTCCTCGGGCAGGACATCGAGCAGCTCGCACTGGGCCATGATCACCCAGCCGTTGGCCCGGCCCCAGCGGAACTCGGCGGTGAGCGGCTGGTTGAGGTGACGGCCGTGCATGTAGAGGCCGACCGTGGGGTTGAAGAGATGGCGCGCGATCTGCACGCCCTGCTTGGCGGCCTCGTCGAACCAGGCGCGGTCGCCGGTCAGGCGGCCCATCTGCGCGAGCGCCGGGATGCACATGTAGGCGTCGTCGGCCCAGAGCGACTCCGGCTGCGGGCGGTGGCGGGCAACGGTGCCGTCGGCGAGGCGGATCTCCTTGTAACGGATGTAATCGGCCCAGTGCTGGATGACCGGCATGAGATCCGGACCAACGCCGGCCCGGCGCGCCTTGATGAGGGCGGCCGTCATCGAGCCGCTGTCGTCGAGGGAGTTGGTGTCGAAGAGGCGGCGGTAACTGCTGTTCTTCGCGCCGATCTTCTCCGCCTGCGCGCGGAAATACGGGATGGTGCGGCCGAGAAAATCCACGTGCCGCTGCACGAAACGGCGATAGCGGTCGTCACCCGTCGCCTCGGCCGCGGCGAGCATGCCGGCGTGGGTGACGCCCGTGGCGTAGGTCATCACGTGAAAGCCGTTGCGGTCGCCCTGCGAGGCCACGGCATCGGCGTTGAACGTCGTGAGGTCGGTGATCTCCGCGCCGGTCTTCGCGTTGACGACCTTGGTTTCCATCGCCCGGTCGAGGTTGGCATGGATGCGCTCGAGGACGGCGGTGATCTCCTCGGGCTTCGGCAAATGGTAGGGAACCGGATAGGTGCCCTCGGCCTCGTCGTGCAGGTCGGGGTTGTCGCGGTTGCGGAAAGGACCTTCGGCCGGGAGCGACGGAAGGGCGAGGGCGGCGGCGGACAACAGCGCCGCGAATCGAAAATACCGGGGCGAGTGCTTCATGGCGAAAAGTGCGAGGACACCGCCGGATCAGGGCCGGGCGGCGGGATTCCAACCGTCCTCGCCGCCGAGCACGGCGGCGGGGGTGAACGCGGCGGCCTGTTCGGCGGTCAGGGGCTTGGCCCACTTCACGCGGGCGGCATCGTTGGCGCCGGGACCGGTGCTGCCAAACTCGGCGTAGAAGGTCGTCAGCTCGGCGTCGGTCTTGCCCCAGTTGTGCCAGCCTTCGGGACGAACGCCGGCGGCCAGCTCGGTGCGGACGAAGACCGTCTTCGCGAAGTTGCGCCAGGGACGGCCGAGGTAGGTCTTCGCGCCGTCGGCAACGGTGACCTTGCAGTCGGCGAACACGTAGCCGTGCGGCGTGTCCTTGGGCGTCGAGGCCGCCGTCAGGTAGCCGTCGCGCAATGCATGGATGTGACACCGGTCGAAGAAGACCGTCGCGGCGCCGAAGATGAAGTCCACGTGGCCCTCGATGTAGCAGTCTTCGAAGTAGTGGCGGCCGCGATTGACGAGGATGGTGTCCTGCCAGCCGAGGAAGCGGACCTGGCGGAACTCGAGGCGGTCGCCGTCGGCGCGGAGCGCGAGCGCCTGGCCGACGGGGCCGGCGGTGTTGGCGAGCGTGAGGTTCTCCCAGCGCATGCCGTCGCCGTCGATCTGCACGGTCGGCGTGCGGAAGGTGCCGATGGGCTTGCCATCGGGGCCGGGCAGATTGGCGTTGAGGTCGTAGGCGACGACGGTCTTCTCCGCATCCTCGCCGATGACGTGGATGTTGCCACGCTCTCGCTGGACGTAGATGCGCTCCTTGTAGGTGCCGGCCTTGACGAAAATGACCCAGCGGGGCGTGGCCGGATCGGTTTGCATCGGGGCCTTGCTGATCGCCTCCTGCAGCGAGGTGTAGTCGCCGGTGCCGTCGAGGGCGACAACGGTGTCGGGGTTGGGGGCGGCGAAGGCGACCAGGGTCGCGAGTAAGCTCGCTCCCACAAGAGGCAGCAGAAATTTCATGGCAGGTTGTGTTTCTTGCGCCAGCGCGGGTAGTCGCGCTCGAGGAATTTCTGGGGATCGGTGCTGTGCCAGGCGTAACCGCCGCGGCGCTCGGGCTCGATCTCGGCGAGATCGTAATGGATGAGACCGTCGCGGCTGCCGTAGAGGGGGCGGTTGGTGCCGAGTTCGTAGAAGCGGGCCCAGAGCGGTGGCGCCGCGGGATCCGCGACCAGCACGCGGTCGTGCTTGTGCGACACATCGGGCCGGGGCGGGTGATCCTCGCGTACACCAGTCAGCTTCGCCTGGCCGAGCCAGGCCACGGCGGCCTCGATGGCGGCGATGATTTCCGGCGAGGGATCCGGGATCGTCATCAGGAATTTGAGGATGCCGATGCTCTCCATGCTGACGAGCGACGGCGGCTCGAACTTGCGGGCCCAGGCCGGGGCGAGCGTGTTTACGTCGTGCTGGGCGCCCCAGGCGGTAAGCTTGCCGTCCTGCTTCACCTGCGTGCGCAGGATGCATTCGAGGCCCTTGGCGACGGCCGCGGCGGCGCGGGTGCGGCGGGTCTCATCCAGGAAGCCGAACGGCTCCTTCCCCTGCGACGCGTCACGCAGCAGGGTCATCACCCCGATCATCGCGCCGTCGTTGTAGGTGATGTGGGAGTAGTAGCCCTCGCGCAGCGGGAAATACTGCGGCCAGCCGCCATTGGGATACTGGGCCACGAGCAGGTAGTCGAAGCCGCGCAGAAACGCCTCCTGCAATGCGACATCGCCGGTCGCCGTGATCACACGGGCCAGGTGCTCCAACGGCCGCGTGGTGGCATCGTCGTCGATGGTCGGCGGACGGGGACGGTAGTCCGCCGGCAGGGGCTGGGTCGTGTCGGTGTCCGTGGGCCAGCCGCCCTCGGGCGACTGGTAGGCCAACATGTGGGCGGCCACAGCGCGCGCCTCCTCGCCGGCATACCACTCGGCCGGTTGCCGCAGGACACTGTTCCAGCGCACCGCCCCGGAGAGCGCGCCGGTGCCGACGACCAGCGCGAGGAGGCTCAGGAGCGGAACCCGGGGCAACACGGTCAGGCGTTCTTCAGTTCCACCGGCGCCAGCTTGGGCGTGAGCACCTGCATGATGAGCAGGGCGAGCAGGTAGGCGGAACCGGCGATGATGAAGAGCGGCACGTAGCCGCCGGTGTTGATGATGAAGCCGACCTTGGCGGCGAGCAGCGCACCGCCGAGGCCGCCGGCGAGACCGCCAAGGCCAACCACGCTGCCCACGGCGCGGCGCGGGAACTGGTCGGAGACGGTGGTGAAGAGGTTGGCGCTCCAGCCCTGGTGCGCGGCGGTGGCCAGTGCGATCAGCGCGATGGCGACGACGATGCTGCTCGTCATGGAGGCGAACACGATCGGCACGACACAGAGCGCGCAGATCAGCATGGTCACCTTGCGCGCCTTGTTGACGGTCCAGCCCATGCCGATGAACTTGGTGGCCAGCCAGCCGAAGAAAATGCTGCCCAAGTCCGAGATCAGATAGATGACCAGGAACGGGATGCCGACCGTCTTGAGGTCCACCTTCGTTTCGAACTCGGGGTTGCTGTTGAAGAACGTGGGCAGCCAAGTGAGATAGAACCACCAGACGGCGTCGGTCATGAACTTGCAGATGGCGAAGGCCCAGGTCGGCTTGTATTTGATCAGTTCGCGCCATTTGACGGGCTTCTCGTTGTCCGGCGGACCGTCCTGCTGGATGTAGGCGAGTTCGGCGGCGCCGACCTTGGAATGATCCTGGGGCTTGCGGTAAACCGCCAGCCACCAGAAGAGCACGAATACGCCGACGACGCCGGTGATGATGAAGCTCGCCCGCCAGCCCCAGTGGATGACGATCATGGGCACGAAGATGGCGGTGAGAATGATGCCGACATTGGCGCCGGCGTTGAAAATACCGGTGGCAAAGCTCCGCTCCTTTTTGGGAAACCACTCGGAGACGGTCTTGATGGCGGCGGGGAAGTTGCAGGCCTCGCCGACCCCGAGCAGACCGCGGGCAAACTTCATGCCCATGACGGTGCTGACGATGCCATGGCCGGCCGCGGCAATGCTCCAGACCACGATGCCGGTGGAATAGCCCCGGCGCACGCCGATGCGATCAATCATCCACCCGGCGAGCAGAAAGCCGAAGGCGTAGGCATACTTGAACCACGCATCCATCTCGCTGACGATAACGCGAAACCGCGCAAGGTCGGTCTCGGTCAGCGGCTGATCCAGCGGGAGGCCGAGCATCTGATGCCGGAAGGTCGTGTCCAGAATCGTGAACGAGAAAACGTTCCGATCAATATAGTTGATCGTGGTGGCGAGGAACAGCACGGCGCAGATGCGCCAGCGGTAGCGGCCGATCACGGATCCGGTGGAGGCAGGGGCGGGGGTCGTCATGAGCGTTGGGGAGGCGGTGGGGGAAGAGAACGGGGTGTCAGGTCAGCAGGGCCGGCTGGCGGTGGGGAGGCAAGCCCGGGGACGGTCACTTGGCCGGAGCCGGCGGCGGCACGGAGTTGAGGCCGCGCACGCCCTTGGCCGGGAGAATGGTGACGTGGTCGAAGCGGATGGAGCCGATGTTCGTGACCACTTCGGTGTCGGTCACGCCGGTGAAAGTGGAGTTGCTGATGCGGATGTTGTCCACGATGGCGCCCTCGAAACCGCGGATGAACAGGACGCGCGGGCTGGCGGTGCTCGTGATGTTGTCGAGCTGCACATTGCGGACGATCGGCTGGAACGCGCCGTTGGCGCCTTCCTCGTAGAGCAGGTCGATCGTCAGGACGGCCTCCCCCACCCGGCCGATCTTCACGTGGCGCATGAAGACGTTTTCAAGGATGCCGCCGCGCACGGCGTTGTTCTTGAAACGGAGCGCGCGGTCGAGCTCGGGGCTGTCCATCTCGCAGTTCTCGACGAAGACGTTGCGGATGTGGCCGGAGCACTCGGAGCCGAGGACGACGCCGCCGTGGCCGTCCTTCATGACGGAGTTGCGGACGACGATGTTTTCGGAGGGCACGTTGACGCGGCGGCCGTCGCCGTTGCGGCCGGACTTGATGGCGATGCAGTCGTCGCCGGTGTCGAAGAGGCAGTCCTCGATGAGCACGTCCGACGATGACTCGGGATCGCAGCCGTCGTTGTTGGTGCCGTGGGAGACGATCTTCACGCCACGGATGGTGACGTTGCGGCAGAGGACGGGATTGAGTATCCACATCGGCGAGCGCTGGAGGGTGACGCCCTCGACGAGGATGTTCTTGCAGCGATAGGGTTGGATGAAATTCGGACGGAGGTAACCGCCCTCGCCGAAGACGCGATGCTCGACCGGCACGCCGGCCTCGGCCTGCTCGATGAGCTTGTTGCGGGCCGGGATCTGCTTCGTGTCCTTGCCGTCACGGGCCTTGTTGTTCCAGGACCACCACGTGTTGTCCCAGTCGGCCGCGCCGTCGAGCACGCCCTCGCCGGTGACGGCGATGTTTTCCTGCTCGAAGGCGTAGATGAGCGGCGAGTAGTTCATGCACTCGACGCCTTCCCAGCGGGTAAAGACGATGGGGTGGCGGGCGGGATCGAAGAGAAAGCGCAGCGTCGCGCCCTTGGCGACGTGCAGGTTGACGTTGCTCTTCAGGGTGATGGGCATCGTGAACCACTCGCCGGCGGGCACGACCACCCGACCGCCGCCGGCGGCGTGGGCGGCGTTGATCGCCTTGGCGATGGCCTCGCTGCTGTCGGCAGCGCCGGCCCGGGCGCCGAAGTCGGTGATCGCGAAATCGCGGGCCGGGAAGGTCGGGGCCTTGATGCGAGCGAGCACGCGCTCGTAGTCGATCCAGCCGCGCGCCTGGAAGGAGACGGTGTCGGCCTTGGCGGAGAGGAGTTGTTCGAGCTCAATGCCGGCGAGGATGAAGGCCGGCACGCCCTTCAGGTCGTTGTCGATGATCGGCTCGCCGACGTAATACTCGAACGAGCCGTCGCGCGGGCGGCCCTTGGCGTTGGTGTAATCGAGACCGGCCACCTCGCAGCAGCGCGTGAGATCGACGGAGCTGTCGGGATTCTGGCGGATGAAATCGCGGATGATGCCCTCGTAGCCCTTGAGGAGCGCAGGCAGGTATTTGTCGCGCGGCAGGTAGCCGCGATTGATGCCCTTCGCGAGGACATAGACATACATGGAGGAGGCGGTGGCCTCGAGGTAGTTGCCCTCGCGCGGGCCCTGGTCGAGCACCTGCCACCAGAGGCCGGTCTTCGGATCCTGCCAGCGCACGATGCCGTCGGCGACTTTGCGCAGAACCTCGTTGATGTGCTCCACCTCGGGATGCGTCGGCGAAAAGAAGTCGAGCGAGTCCACGAGCGCCATGGCATACCAGCCGATGGCGCGGCCCCAGAAGTTCGGGGACTGGCCGGTCTCCTTGTTGGCCCACGGACGCGAGCGGGTCTGGTCCCACGCGTGGTAGTAGAGGCCGGTCTTCGCATCGTAGCCGTGCTTGTCCATCAGCAGGATCTGCTTGGCTGTCTCGTCGAAAGCGGCGGGCTCCTCGAAGGCTTTGCCGTAGTGCGCCAGGAACGGCGAGGCCATGAACAGGCCGTCGAGCCACATTTGATTCGGATAGCGGAGCTTGTGCCAGTAGCCGCCGTCGCTCGTGCGCGGGTGCTTCTGCATCTGGCCGTAGAGCGCGTCGATGGCCTTCTTCAGTGCGGGCGAACGGTCGCCGCGCTCCCAGGCGAGGAGCAGCACCTTGCCCGGCGGGATCATGTCGATGTTGTAGTCCTCGAGCTTGTAGGTGTGGATCGTGCCGTCGGCGGCGACGAAGGAGGTGCCGAACTTGAGGCCGTAGTCGGCGTAGGCCTGCTTGCCGGTGCGATCGGCGAGCTTGATCAGCGACGTGCCGAAGAAAGCCGTCGTGTAGTCGATGCGGGCGCGCGGATTGGACCCGCCGAAGAAATGGCGGTCACCGCGGCGGGCCATCTCGGAGTCGGCCAGCTTGACGGACCATTCGAGCGGCGTGGCGCCATTGAATTTCGGCGGAAGCTCAGCGGCAAAAACGGAGGAAACGGCAACGAGGCAGGCACAGGCGCGGGCGAGCAGCTTCATGGGCAGGAGACGGGTTCAGGGGGCGAGGGTTACCTTGACGGGCGCGCGGAGGCGCGCAGCACAGGCGGCAATATAGTCAGACCAGGCCTGTTTGCCGGTGAATTCGCCCGCGCGCGACCAGCCGGCGCCGGCGAAATAGACGAGAGGCTGGCCGGGCACGGCCTTGGCGAGGAGCAGCAGGTTGCGGTCGTCCTCGGCGTAGCCGGCGAAGACGCCGGGGGCCGCGATCACGGCGGTGCCGAGCTCACCGTTGCTCTTCTGGGCCACCCACTGGCCGAGCGAGGCGTCGCCCTCGGTGCGCAGCACGTCGATCACGGGCTCCTGGCCGCGATCGGCGGGATTCTTGTTCAGGCCG
>JAUPWC010000601.1 GCA_030916665.1 Verrucomicrobiota bacterium | reverse complement strand
CGCCGAAAGCCAGCACATCGAATTAGCGATTTTGTGAGCCGTCAGGAACTGGCAAAGATTGAACAGGCTCTGCGCCGTGTGAGCCGTCATTACCTGCCCGAAGGCTGGCACACATATAAGAATGCCCTTGACGTGACGTGATGGCGTAAAGCTCATGATGGTCCAGTTTTCAAAAAGAGGAAGAGGGGCAGTTTCCCGCCCCTCTCATTTTTTATGAATTACGACGTGCCGGACAGACGGGTAGCAAGACGCGCATCAACGGTTTTGACACCGTAGAGCACATCAAGACGCCAGTTGCTGGCATCGTTGGTGCCGTCATAGTACGGAATGACGCGGACGCTGTAGCCATTATAGCTCTTGCGCGCCACATCAACCGCGCCCGGAGGAGCGACCATCGGCACCATAACCAGCGAGAAGGCATTCTTGTGGAACACCATGTTCTGCGCATAGCCCGTGGAGGCCGAACCGACAACGGTAACAGTAGCGTCATCGGCAGGAGCCGCACTCACGGTCTGGAACGCACCCGAAGTGATAATCGGAGGCGAGATTGTCAGAGTCGTGGTGCTGGTCGTTGTCGCATTCGCGGTCGCGTCAGCCTTAACAACGAACTGCTGCAAGTGCGGCAGCGTGACCTTGGTCACGGGGTTAACGGCATACACGCCATCAATCGTGAACACATCACCCTGCTTGATCGTCACCGAGGCGTCCCAGCCGTCCGTGTTCAACGTCATGGTGCCGGTGTCTTTCGACGTGGCCCAATCGGTCGTTTGCGAAGCGCCTTTCACAAGCGGCGTGGTATTGTCACGAGTTCCGCCGGTGTGCGTCTGCACGTTCTGGCTGGAATAGGTGTCAATGTTGCCGATCATGCCGAGTTTGCCGCGACGATAGGCGTCCTTGGCAACATCCTGCATATACAGGGATGTCTGAGAACCAAGCATGCCCCACTGATCAGTCGGCGAGAGAACGGCAGAGCGATCATCCTGCGGAACCGCGCCGAGATCGAGACGCTCCGGTGCCTTCGCAAAGTCGGTGAAGGAATTAATGGTCTGGCCAGCGGTGCCGACCCAATTCCACACGTCTTTGTAAAGTGCCGCAACGTCACGGTCGATCTGGTTGGCAAGCTGCACCATCGCGGGCTTGATAACCCGCTCGGACAACTGACCGATTTGCAGCGTCAAATCAGACGATGTAAACTTGAAGTCAACGCCCTTCTGCTTGTCAACCGCAATAGAGAACTTGCCTTCCACAACGTCCTGAATAGACGCGGTTGCGCCATCACGCACCGTGAAGTCGGTGGGACGACGCACGGAGATCGTTTCGCCAACGGTATAACCGTTGATTTTCTTGCTGAACTCTTCCTCATAACCGCGATAGACAAGATTGCCCATCACACAGTTATTGTCGAGAACTCGGATAGCCTCGGCGGCAATGATGTCCGCCGTCAAACTGGTATTAGACATTTCTGCTCAACCTTTCAAAGGTTTTGCAGACAGCCCTACCGGGTCTTTTTAGCTTCCTCAGCGTTACGCATTTTGATGTAAGCGGCCATGTCATCAGACTTCGCCGCCGCGTAAACATCTTTCAATGGAGCCGAACCGCCCATAGGCGGCTGAACCGGTGCAGGTGCCTGCGTTTGTTTCTTCGGTTTCGGCAGAGACAGACTCGCTTCAATACGCCCGATTTCACGGGCCGCATCGCGAGGGTTTAGTGCATTCAATTCAGCAGCGATTGCGGGATTGCTTGCGAGAAAATAGGCCAGTTGTGGCCCCTTATCGCTATCCCTGACTTCCTCGATGACGTGAGGTGCGAATTTCCCGCCCATATCCTGAAAAGCCTTGATTTTATCATCAAAGTCAGGAATGCGGGTTTTTGCTTCCTCAGCACGTTCGATGAAATCATCCATTGCCTCGCGTGCGACTTTCTGTTGACGCTCACTGAGCGCAGCATGGTCGCGTGCTTCTAGGCGCTCCTCGATTCGCTTGGCAGCACGAAAGGCCGCGAGGTCTGCGAGGTAGGATGTATAATCGCCGTTATAGTCATCTTCCTTAGGCTCGGCGGCCTTGGGCGGATCATTACCAGACTCGCGGCTTGCGAACTGAGAACGGTATCCATCAAGCTCAGTAGCCATCGCCGACATACGCCGCTTCATGCGATCGTATCGGGATAGCTTTCGCGGCTTGTCCGGCTGCTCGTCACCTTCGGAATCAACTTCCGAATCTTGCTGTTCTGTCTCTGTTTTGGCTTCGGTCTGTTCGGTCTGATTGACCTCTTTTTCCAAAGCCTGCGACGTTTCGGCTGTGGCTGGCGCGTCTGTAGCGGCCTGCTCAATAGTCTGGGTGTCTTGCCCGTCCATTTGGTCTTTCCAACAAAAAACCGCCATGAGGCGGTGTCATCAACGTGCGGCAAACGCCGAATGCGTAAGCCTGCTACGAAGCTGTATTCTCCGGCTGGAGCCGGAAATCTGATAGGTGCTGAGCGGCGTCGGAGGCCGCACGCATGTGCGCGTCACGCTCCCTTGCCTCAGCATCCATATTCATCTTTGCGAATGCAATGCGCTCATCAGACGCGATCTTTTCACGCTCAAGCATGATTTCGGCCTGCAATTTAGCGTCGGCTTGCCTTGCATCTTCCTGCAATTTTGCCGCCTCAATCTGTGCGTCAGTCGCGGCCTTTTCCTGCTCGAACTGCATCTGCGCTTGCTTGATCTGCATTTCGGCCTGCAACTTCATCATCTCAGGCGGTGGCGGCTGGTTTTGTTGCTGCTGATCCATGATCTGCTGAATCTGCTCAGGTGTTGCGCCCTGCTTCTCCAATTCCTCGGATTTAAGCATCTG
>JAUPWC010000600.1 GCA_030916665.1 Verrucomicrobiota bacterium | reverse complement strand
CCTTTGCGAACATGAGCGCGGACAAGGACAACGAGTTCTTCGCCGACGGCATGCACGAGGATGTCATCACCAACCTCGCGAAGATCCGCGACCTCAAGGTCATCTCGCGCACCTCTGTCCTCGCCTACCGCGACACGGCCTCGCGCAACCTGAAGAAGATCGCCGCCGAATTGGGCGTGGCCAGCATCCTCGAGGGCAGCGTCCGCCGCGCCGGCACCAAGGTGCGTGTCACCGCCCAGCTCATCGACGCCCGCACCGACGAGCACCTCTGGGCCGAAACCTACGACGGCGACGCCGACGACATCTTCGCCCTGCAGGCCAAGCTGGCGCAGCAGATCGCCTCCGCGCTCAAGGCCAATCTCACGGTGGGGGAGAAGGCCCTGATCGAGCGCCGGCCGACGCAGGACCAGGTCGCCTACGATCTATTCCTGCAGGGCCGCATGCTGAAGCAGGGCTTTAGCGCCACCTCCACCCGGGAACATTACGATCCGGTCATCAACCTGTATGAGCGGGCGGTCGCCCGCGACCCCACCTTTGCCTACGCCCAGGCCCAGCTGTCCATCGTGCATGGCACGATGTACTGGTTTGGCGCGATCGACCCCACGGCCGGGCGCCGGGCGAAAGCCCAGGCGGCGATGGAAGCCGCCCGGCGCATGGCTCCGGAAGCGCCCGAGACGCACTACGCCGTCGGCGCCTTCGCCTACCTCTGTGAGAATGATTGGGAGAAGGCACTCCAGGAACTTTCGATCGCCGAGACCGCCCTGCCCAATGACGCCGAGTTGAACTACCGCATCGGCATCTGCCTGCGCCGGCTGGGCCGGTGGCCCGAGGCGCTCGGTCGCTTCGAGAAGAGCGTCGCCCTGAATCCGCTCGACCGGAGCTTCGTCACGACCCTGTTGGAGACCCATTCCGCCATGCGACGCTACACGGCCCTGCCCGCCCTGGCGGAGCGCTATGTCCCGCTTTACCCGGGGGACGGGTGGTTGAAGGGCTTTGGCATCAAGGCGCAGTTCGCGCTCGACGGCGACCGCGCCGCCTACGTCCGGGAGATGGGCCTGACGCAGCCGGCGCCGGCGGACAAACACGGACTGCAATGGGAGTACAACGAGGCGCTGCGATCCGGGGATTTCACCGCCGCCGAGCAGGCCCTGGCGGATCCCCGGATAATGACCATCACCGGCGTCACCGGCGGGACGCTCGCCCTGCCTACTTCCTACCTGCGCGCGCAAGTCGCCCTGTGGCGCGGGGACGCGGTCGCGGCGAAAGCCAGGGCGGCGGAGGCCCGGACCCTTTTCGAGTCCGGCCCGTGGTCCCCTCGCCAGCAACGCGTGATCAACCTGAACCTCGCCCTGCTGCGGACCATCTCCGGCGGCGCCGACCTGTCCGACATCATGGCGCAGGCCGACCGGCTCGAGCAATATGACAAGCTGATGATGGCCGCGGTCTGGGGCGAGACCGCCCGGGTGTTCGCCCTGACCGGCCACCGGGAGGAGGCGTTGACGTGCCTGCGCCGCCTGCTCGCCGGCCCCAGCATCGAATCCCCGAACGAGCTGCGCATCGATCCCTTCCTGGCCTCACTCAAGTCCGACCCGCGCTTCGAGCAGATCCTCAAGTCGGCCCGACCCCTCTGACCACCCGTTCTCGCCCGCAAAGCCTTTTCCCCCATGACCCTCTCCACGCCTTCAGCCGCCCCGGTTGCCGCCTTGCTCGATGACGACGTCTGGGAGGATCTGCTCAACTACATCGAGGAGAAGCGCGTCATCCCGATCGTCGGCCCGGAGCTGCTCAAAGTGGAGACCGAATCCGGTCCTCGCCTGCTGGCAGAGTGGTTGGCGGAGAAACTCGCCGCCCGGCTCGGCGTGGACACCGCGCCCCTGGCCCGGCCCCTCATGCTGAACGACGTCGTCTGCGCCTACCTGGGCAACCGCGGACGCCGGGAGGAGGCCTACACCCGGCTGCGCACCATTATGCGTGAGGCCACTTTCACGCCACCTGAACCGCTGCGGCAGCTCGCGGAGATCACGGATTTCAATCTCTACGTGTCGATGACGTTCGACCCGTTGCTGGAGCTGGCGGTGAACCAAGTCCGTTTCAATGGCGCGTCCAACACCGAGGTCATCGCCTACGCCCCGAACCGTGTGGCCGATCTCCCGGTGGAGCGCGACGATCTGCAACGACCGGTCGTTTATCACCTCCTCGGCCGTTTATCGGCTTCGCCCACGTATGTGATTTCCGACGAGGATATGCTGGAGTTCGTGTGTGCGCTGCAGAGCGAGCACCTCACGCCGGAGAAGTTGTTCCATGCGCTGGAGCACAGCCACCTCCTGGTGCTGGGCAGCGATTTTTCGAACTGGCTGGCGCGTTTGTTCCTGCGCATGGCCAAGCGGCGGCGCCTGTCCGACCCGCGGGACGTGGGCGAGATCATCGCCGACAGCCACAGCCTGAAGGATGTGCGGCTGGTTTCCTTCCTGCAGCAGGTCAGCATGCGGACCCGCATGTTCTCGGGCGCGGAGGTGTTCGTGGCCGAGTTGCACCGCCGCTGGCGGGAGCGCCGCGGAGTGGGGGCGCCGGCGGCCGGGGGCTCGAACCCCCCGCTGCGCTTCCTGTCGCCGGCCCGCGAGATGCCGGAGCATGCGGTTTTCATCAGCTACGCGCGCGATGACCTGCCCGCCGTGCAGAAGCTCAAGGCGGCGCTCGACGCCGCGGGCATCGTGACCTGGTTCGACATGGAGCGGCTGGAAAGCGGCGACGACTACGACCGCAAGATCCGCGGCAACATCGGCCGGTGTTCCTTCTTCCTGCCGGTGGTCTCCGCGACCACCCAGCGCCGGCTGGAAGGCTATTTCCGGCGCGAGTGGAGCTATGCGGTGGACCGCACCCGCGGCATGGCCGACGGGGCCGTCTTCATCCTGCCGGTGTGCATTGACGATACGCCCGAGGCCGACGCCGTCGTGCCTGAGAAATTCAAGGCCGTGCACTTCAGTCGGGTGCCCGGGGGCGAGCCGCCGCCCGAGTTCGTCCGCCGGCTCCAGGAATTCTCCAACTCCGGACGCGCATGAAATCCATCTCATCCTCACCCGTCGCGTCGGTCGATGCGCAGAATCCCTGGCTGGGCCTCGTCTCCTTCACCGAGGAGACCAAGGGCTATTTCTACGGCCGCGAGGAGGAGGTGGCCGAGCTCGGCCGTCGCGTGCAGCGCAAGCTGCTGACCGTGCTCTTCGGCCAGTCCGGCCTCGGCAAGACTTCCATCCTCCAGGCCGGCCTCGTGCCGCGCCTGCGCCCGGAGGGCTACTGTCCCGTCTACGTGCGGCTGGACTACGACCCGCACTCTCCGCCGCCGGCCGAGCAGATCAAGCGCGCGGTGATGCGCGCGACCGCCACCGTCGGCACGTGGACCCGCAGCGGCACGGCCGTTGCGGGCGAGACCCTGTGGGAGTTCCTCCATCATCGCGACGACGTGCTCCAGGATGCGGCCGGCCGGCCGCTGGTGCCGCTCCTGATCTTCGACCAGTTCGAGGAGATCTTCACCCTGGCCCAGACGGATGACGCGGGCCGCCGCCGCGCGCAGGAATTCCTCGCCGACCTGGCGGACCTGGTGGAGAACCGCCCGCCCGCCGCCCTCGAGACCCGGATCGAGCGCGACGAGGCCGACGCCGCGCGCTTCGACTTTGCCCGCGCCGACTACCGCATCCTGATCTCCCTGCGCGAGGACTACCTGGCGCATCTCGAGGGCCTGAAGGGCCCGATGCCGTCCATCACGCAGAACCGCATGCGCCTGGCCCGCATGACCGGCGTGCAGGCGCTGGCCGCCGTCCAGCGGCCCGCGGCGGCGCTGGTCAGCGAGGCCGTGGCCGAGTCGATCGTGCGCTTCGTGGCCGGCGGCGCCGGCCTCGCCGTGGCGGAGGTCGAGCCCTCGCTGCTCAGCCTCATCTGCCGCGAGCTGAACAACGCCCGGTTGGCCCGCGGCCACTCCGAGATTTCCGCCGACCTGCTGGCCGGCTCGCGCGACACCATCCTGGGTGAGTTCTATGAGCGCAGCCTCGCCGGGCAGCCGGAGGGCGTGCGGTTGTTCGTGGAGGACGAGATGCTCACCGATTCCGGCTTCCGCGAGAGCGTCGCCGAGGAGCGGGTCCGCAAGGGCTTCGCCGCCGCCGGCGCCGCGCCGGAGGCGCTGGCCCAGCTGGTGGACCGGCGCCTGCTCCGCGTCGAGGACCGCCTCGACCAGCGCCGGGTCGAGATCACGCACGATGTCTTGTGCAGTGTCATCATGGCCAGCCGCGGGGTGCGGCGCGAGCGGGAGGCACTCGAGGAATCGCAGCGCCAACTCGCGGTCCAGCAGGAGCGCGAGGCCGCCACCCGTCGCTCGTTGCGCCGGGCTCGCACTGTGGCCGTCGTGGCCAGCAGCTTGCTGCTCCTGGCGGTGGCCAGCGCGGTGTTTGGCTTCATCAACCTGCGCCGGGCGCGGGCGGCCGAGCAGGCCGCCAGCGAGACCCGGGCGCAGGCCGAGCGCGCGCGCGCCGAGGCCGAAAAGATCGTCGGCTATCTCGTGGATGATTTCTACCGCCAGCTTGCGCCCACCGGTCGCGCCGAAATCGTCGTCGATCTCGCCGCTCGCGCGGCCGAGTATTACCGGAATTTGCCGGCGGCCCTGCGCACCCCGGAGACCCAGCGCAACCAGGGCCTGACTTTGGCCCGCTACGGCGCGGCGCTCAACTCCCTCAACCGGACCGACGAGGCTGCCCCCGTCGCCGTGGAATCGATCGCGCTGCTCGAGGCGCTGGTGCAGTCCGGGGACCGTTCCCCCGAGACCGCCTCCGGCCTGTCTCTGGCTTACGGCACCCAGGCGTCTCTGCTGTCCAACCAAAATTTGATCGCGGAAAGCAACGCGGCCGCCGCCAAATCGACGGAGTCCCTGCGCGCGGCGGCCGCGGCGCCCGGTGCTTCCCTCACGCTCCGACGGGATTTTGTGCAGGCTTTGACCGGTCAGGGGTTCTACCTCGCCCGGTTGGGTGGGCCGGAAAATCAGGAGAAGGGGAGGTCCCTTTTTGCCGAGGCCCGCCCGATCATCGACGCCGTGCGGCAGGAAACGCCGGATGATGTCCATGTGGCCTTCACCGAGGCTTTGTTGACCGTTCGCGAGTCGGGTTTGGCCGCCAATCTGGGTCAGACCGAGGAAGGTCTGCGGCTGGCGAAAGCCGCTCAGGCGGGCTTCCAGCGGGCCTTGGGCATCAATCCGGGCTATATCTCGGCGGTCAATGGCCTGGGTATCGCCCTCTCGGTCGAGGCCAATGCTCTGAACAACCTCGGCCGGATCAGCGAATCGCTGGCGGTTTCCAATGACAGCGCCGCGCAATATGAGCAATTCATCCGCTTGAATCCCCATGCGGGCCTGGCGTGGGGCAACCTGTCCCTGGCCCGCGACCGGGTGGGCAGCCGCCTGATGTCTCTGGGCCGGTTGCGGGAAGCGGCCGACGCCTTGCGCTCCACCCTGGTGCTGGAAGACAAGGTCACGATGTCGAGCCAGCAGGCCAACACCTTCGCCGGCATTGCCTCCCGTCTCGCCTGGATCGAGGCCGAGCGGGGCAACCCGGCGGCAGCCGAGCAGGCGGCGGCCGAATGCGACCGGCTTTACGCCCGCTCCACCCAGGATGAAGGGATGGAAGGCATCGGCCGCCTGATCCGGGCGGACATGAAGAAGACCATGCACCTCATCGTGCGCAGTCCCCAACCCGGCGCCGAGGAGGAGATCCTTACCGAGGCCAAGGCGATCACAGCCCGCGCGGGGCAGCTGGCGGTGAAGGATGAATTCGCCCGGACTCTTCTAAACGGCCTCACCAACCTCAGCAACAACCTCGTCCTGGAGTCGGCCCGGCGCCTGAGCCGATGGTCGGAGGTGGAGGACGCGGCCCGCCTGACCATCCGGGTCCAGCAGGGCCGGGGGGTGAGCAATGACAGTGACCGAAACGATCTGGCCTATGCGCAGGTCGACCTGGCCGAAGCACTGGCCCGGCAGGGCCGGCTGGACGAGGCGCGCCAAACGATCGCGCCCGCCCGTGCCTGGCTCGAGGAAATGTTGCCCCGCTTCCAGGAGCACCAACTGCGGCGGATGAGTGGCGCCCGTTTCTACATGGTGCTGGCCTTGCTCTCCCCGGGGGATACGGCCGCGCTTCGCCCATCGGTGCAGGAAGCCCGGCGGTTGATGGATGGAGTCAGCGACGAATTGCGTGCCACTCGCGATGCCCGTGAATTGCTAGCCTGGATCGCAGCGGAAGAAAGGGCACTCGGTGCCGGCGGCGGGCTATGAGCGAATCCGGCCAAGCCGTTTTCCTCTCCTACGCCTCGCAGGACTCCGAGGCGGCGCAGCGCATCTGCGCAAGCAGCACCCGGGTGGAACGCACTGCTCCCCAGTGCGTTGGTTTGGAAGCGAGAGCGAGTGAAAGAAGCGAGTTGGGGAGCAACGCGCTCCACCGCACATGAGCGACTCCGGCAAAGCGGTCTTCCTTTCCTACGCCTCGCAAGATGCCGAGGCAGCGAAGAAAATTTGCGACGCCCTCCGCGCCGCTGGCGTCGAGGTCTGGTTCGATCAGAAAGAGCTGGTGGGCGGGGATGCGTGGGACCAGAAGATCCGGAAGCAGATCGGCTCGTGCGCGCTGTTTGTACCGATCATCTCGGCGAACACCCAGGCGCGGGCGGAAGGGTATTTTCGGTTGGAATGGAAACTGGCCGACCGGCGGACGGACCTGATCGGGAAATCGAAGGCTTTTCTCCTGCCCGTGTGCATCGACGACACGAAGGATAGCGAGGCTGACGTGCCAGACTCCTTCCTCGCCGTGCAATGGACCAAGCTGCGGGGCGGGGAAGCCACGCCGGCGTTTGTGACACGTGTGCAGAAGCTCCTGGGCGGCTCGGATATGGAGCCCGGGCGACCCCGTCCGAGATTGGAATTGCCCGGCGAGGTCGCCGGGCCGCCGGAAAAAAATCCCGCCGCTGGCTGGTGCCGGCCCTCGTCGGCGTTCTTGCCGTCTTCGCCCTTGCCGTATGGCTCAACCGGCATCCCGCCCCGGCCCTCCGCACGGCCGCCGTCGCAGCCAGCCCGGCGGACGAACTCGTCGCCAAGGCGCGGGCGCTGCTCGACGACGATCCGTTGATGACGCGCGCCAACGTCCAGTTGGCGGAACAGCTCAGCGTCCAGGCCATCGCGAAGGCCCCGGCCAGCGCCGAGGCCTATGCGGTGGCGGCGTGGGCCAACTTCCGGTATCTCGAGACAAACTATGAGGATACGCCGCAGCGGCGGGCGGATTTGCGGACCTACGCCGAAAAGGCCTGGTTGCTCGCCCCGGATTCGATCAACGCCGAACTGGCCATGTGCGGTGTCCTGCTGACAACCAACAACCGGCCCGAAGCAATCGCGCGGCTCCGCGCGCTGGCGGACCGGGCCGGGGACAATCTCACCGTGCTGCGCGCTTTGGCCGGTGCGGCGGCGTGGGGCGCGGGCGTCAACTGGGGGGACGATGAAAATTCCGATCCGGCCGCTCTGGCCCGCCTGCGGGCCCATTCTCCCTTGGGTCGTGCCTATGCGGACAGCCTGCTGGCCAACCAGCATTGGGCGAAGGGAGAGTATGTCGAGGCGGAGCAGTTGCTCAACGCAGTCTTGGCGGCCGGCCATCCGGTGCGGCTGACCTATCTGCTGCGGCTGCTGCTGCTCACCTATGGTTGGGGTGACCTGGTGGCGGCCCGCGACTTCAGCGCGACCCTGCCGGTGAAACTGCTGTTGGAGGATGTGTTCATTACCCACGTGACCAATGTCTGGCTGTATTCCGGCGACTGCGACAATGCACTTGCGACGCTGGCCCGGACCCAACGCGAAATGCTGCAGGAGGCGAAGATCATGATTCCGGCGGCCTTGTTTCGCGGCGAGGTGCTGGCGGCTGCCGGACGGACGGCGGCGGCCAAGATCCAGTGGCGGACGGCGTTGGAACTGGTTGACAGACTTTTGGCCGAGAGCCCGGGCAACCCGATGCTGCACCTGCACAAGATGAAACTGCTTATCCGACTGGGCGACCGCGAGGGCGCCGCCGCCGAATATGACGTCGTCATGGAAATCATTCATCCTGTCGCCAACTCGGTTTCCTGGGGGCGGCTCTATGAGTATTATGCCCTGACTGACGAGGTTGAGCAGGCGCTCCCCCGGATCGACCGCCTGATTGCGCGCGACAACGGCCGCTGGCCGGGTGACTTCAACAGCCTGAGATACGATCCCGCCCTGGCCGGGCTACGGAAAGACCCGCGCGTGCAGGCGATCCTGGCGCGCGGGTCGGGCTGGCTCGCGGAGATGCGGCGCGGCGCGACAGCGGAACAACCCCAAGCCCGTCGGCCGCCTCCCCCCGACGCCAAGTCCGTCGCCGTCCTCGCGTTCGCCAACCTGAGCAGCGACAAGGAGCAGGAGTATTTCTCGGACGGCATCAGCGAGGAACTGCTCAACGTGCTGGCCAAGGTGCCGGGCCTGAAGGTGTCGGCGCGCACGTCGGCGTTCTACTTCAAGGGCAAGGAGGTGCCGATCCCGGAGATCGCGCAGAAGCTGGGCGTGGCCTACGTGGTCGAGGGCAGCGTGCGCAAGCAGGGCGAAAAGGTGCGTATCACCGCCCAGCTCATCAAGGCGGCCGACGGCTTCCACGTCTGGAGCGACACATTCACGCGCGACCTGAAGGACATCTTCGCCGTGCAGGACGAGATCGCCGGGCTGATCGCCCAGCAGTTGCAGCTCAAGTTGGAGGGATCTTCCCGGGCGACCAAACAAGTCGACCCCGAGGCCTACCGGCTCGTGCTGGAGGGACGGTATTTCTGGTCTCTGCGCACCGAGGACGGTTTTCGCCGCGCGGAGGCGGCCTTCCGCCAAGCTCTGGAGCATGACCCGCAGTTCGCCCAGGCCCATGCGGGCCTTGCGGATGTCTGGTCGATCCGGGGGTGGTATCACCTGCTTTCGGGCATCAGCCTGGAGCCAAAGGATTTCGCGCCTGCGATCGCGGCGGCGGAGCGCGCCATCCAACTCGATCCTCAGTTGGCGGAGCCGCACACCGCGCTGGGAGCCATCTATTACAACCAGGGTAAGCTCGCCGAAGCCACCCGCCAGTTTGAGACCGCGTTGCGTCTGAATCCGGGCTACTCGTTCGCCCATCACTGGTGGTCGCATGTCCTGATCGCGGAGGGTCGGCTGGGCGAAGGCTTGCGCGAGATCGACACGGCGCTGCGCCTCGACCCGTTGTCTTTCATCACGATCACCACGGCCTGCAGCTACTATACGGTGGCCGGTCGTTATGCCGAGGCGCTGAGCCTGAACGACCGGGCCTTGGCGCTTCGCGCCGACCTTTTCCCGCCCGCCGTCGGCGAGCGCGCATTTCTGCTCTGGAAGCTGGGCCGCCGCGACGAGGCCGTGGCCGCGGCGCGGCTGGTCGGACGCAATGTGACGATCCAGCCGCGCTGGTGGCAGGATGCCGAGGCCATCCAGGTGCTGCGCGAGGCCGGTTACGCGGACGAAGCGACCGCCTACGCCGAGCGCTTCCTGGCCACGTTGCCGTCGGACAGCCACCTGCGCAGCTTCGTTGCCATTGGCCTGGGGAGAAAAGACGAGGCCTTGGAGCTGCTGGCCAGGAACGGGTCCTACTCCTCGGCGCGGGCCGCAATTCTCTATTCCTCCTTCTGGGACGAGGTGCGGGACGATCCCCGCTTCGGGCGGACCCTCGAGGTGCTTGATCTGGCCCGACAATATCCGCAGGCACGGGCTGCCCTCGCGTCGCAAAAAAT
>JAUPWC010000599.1 GCA_030916665.1 Verrucomicrobiota bacterium | reverse complement strand
GGCATCGAGACCGCCATCACGCTGCGCGAGGGCCGCGCCCATATGAGCGCCATGGCTGCCGGCGATTTCGACCTCGCGCTGATGCCGCTCATCCCCGACTACGACGATCCAGCCGACGCATTCGCCGATTTCCTGAGCAACTCACCGGTCAACCACGGCAAGTGGTCGCAGCCCCGCTACGACGCCCTCGTATCCGAAGCCGGTCGCAACCCCGATCCCGCCGCCCGCCTGGACGGCTATCGCGCCGCCGAACAGATCCTTTTGGCGGAGATGCCCGCGATTCCCCTCTATTTCTCCAGCCAGAACTATCTCATGTCCCGACGCGTGAGTGGCTGGCAATCCGACCGGCTCTGGACCCGTTATTACCGTAACATCCGGCTCGGCACCGAATAGACCGGCGGAGCTTGCGCTGGCGCAGCCCGTGCTTTCTGTCGGCACATGCTCAAATCCGTTCTCTGGGCCGTTCTCCTGCTCACCCTCCTGATCACCACCGCCTGCAGCCGGAAGGAGCCGGCCGCCACGACCGCCGACGGAACAGCTCCGAAGATCCTGCACTTCGGCAACGGCGCCGAGCCGCAGGACCTCGACCCGCAGACCGTCACCGGCGTCCCCGAGAACAAGCTCATCAACGCCTTCTTCGAGGGCCTCGTCTCCTACGGCAACGAGGAGACCGACACCGTCGGCGGCGTCGCCGAACGCTGGGAGATCTCACCGGACGGCCTGATCTACACCTTCCACCTGCGCGCCGACGCAAAGTGGTCCAACGGCGACCCGGTCACCGCCACGGACTTCGTGCGCTCTTACCAGCGCATCCTCACCCCGGCCCTCGCCGCCGAATACGCCTACAAGTTCAATGCCGTCGTCGGCGCCGAGGATTACCAGAGGGGCACGTTGACGGATTTCAGCCAGGTCGGCTTCCACGCCATCAACGAGCGCACGCTTGAGGTGCGCCTGAAACACCGCGCGCCCTACCTGCTCGAAGCGATGAAGCACTACGCGTGGTTCCCCGTCCATGTCCCCACGATCGAAAAGCACGGCGGCCTCGCCAAACGCGGCACCGCCTGGACCCGCGAGGAGAATCTCGTCGGCAACGGCCCCTTCGTCCTCAAGAGCTGGCGTCCCAACCAGAAGATCGTCGCCACCCGCTCGCCCACCTACTGGGACCGCGCCACCGTGAAACTCGACGAGATTCATTTCTTCCCGACCGAGAACCTGGAGACCGAGGAACGGATGTTCCGCACCGGCCAGCTGCACAAGACCTACGAGCTGCCCGCCGCCAAGATCGATGTCTATCAGCGCGACTTCCCCGAATCCTACCGGTCCGACCCCTACTACGGTTCGTATTTCTTCCGTTTCAACGTCACGCGCAAGCCGCTCAACGATGTCCGCGTGCGCCGCGCGCTCTCGCTCGCCATCGACCGCGAGAGCCTCGTCCGCAACGTCGTGCGCGGCGGCATGCAGCCCGCCTACGGACTCACGCCGCCCACCGCCAAGTTCACCGCCCGCGCCAAGCTGTCGGGCGACATCGCCGAGGCGAAGCGCCTGCTCGCCGAGGCCGGCTTTCCCGAGGGCCGCGGCTTTCCCCGCATCGAACTGCTCTACAACACCCACGAAAACCACCGCCGCGTCTGCGAAGCCCTGCAGGAGATGTGGCGCCAGAACCTCGGCATCGAGGTCGGCCTGTTGAACCAGGAATGGAAGGTTTATATCCGCAGCATGGACGTGCTCGACTACGACCTGGCCCGCGGTGGCTGGATCGGCGACTATTACGACCCGAACTCCTTCTACGACACCTTCATCACCGGCGGCGGCAACAACCGCACCGGCTGGTCCAATGCCCGTTACGACCAGCTGCTCCGCGACACCGGCTCCGCCCCCGACGAGGCCGCCCGCATGGAGCTTTACCAGCAGATGGAGGAAATCATCACGCAGGAGCTGCCCCTCATGCCGGTCTATTTCTACCGGAAGGTCTTCGCCCTCTCCACCAAGGTCCACTGGCCCGCCAACCCGATGGACAACCAGAACTGGAAATTCGTCCGCTTCAAGGAATAGGTTCGCCGTGTGGGCAGCGCGCTTGCGCGCGCCTTGCCCGAAGCGCGCGCAAGCGCGCTGCCCACAATATTCTGGCCTCGGCCTTCTCTCCTCTGTCTGCTGGCCACCGCTTCCCGCAACCATGCTTCGCTTCGTCCTCCGTCGCCTCCTCCAGACCCTCCCGGTCCTGTTCGTGATCGTCACGGCGACTTTCTTCATGGTGCGCTTCGTGCCGGGCGGCCCGTTCACTGCGGAGAAGGCCATCCCGCCCGAGATCATGCGCAACCTAGAGGCGCATTACGGCATGGATAAGCCGCTGTGGCAGCAATACCTGTCCTACCTCGGCCAGGTCCTGCGCGGCGACCTCGGCCCCTCCTTCAAGTATTCCAACCGCACGGTCAACGAGATCATCGGCGACAAGCTCCCGGTGTCGCTCGAACTCGGCGGACTTGCTCTTGGTGTGGCGCTGCTGATCGGCCTCCCGCTTGGCGTGCTCGCCGCCGTGCGTCGCAACACCTGGCTGGACTACACCTCCGGCATCGTGGGCATGGCCGGCATCTGCGTGCCGACCTTCGTGCTCGGCCCGCTGCTGGTGCTGTACTTCGCCATCCATCTCGGCTGGTTCAACGCCTCGGGTTGGTATGGCCCCGAAGACCGCGTGCTGCCGGCCACCGTGCTCGGCTTCGTCTATGCCGCCTACATCATGCGCCTCACCCGCGGCGGCATGCTCGAGGTGCTCAACCAGGATTTCATCCGCACCGCCCGCGCCAAGGGTGCCTCCGAGACCCGCATCATCTTCCGTCACGCGCTCCGCGGCGGCCTGCTGCCGGTGGTCGCCTTCCTCGGGCCGGGCATCGCGGGCATCCTCACCGGTTCGTTCGTGATCGAGACCATCTTCCAAATTCCCGGCCTCGGCCGTGAGTTCGTAAACAGCGCCTTCAACCGCGACTACACCCTCGTGCTCGGCACCGTCATCCTCTACGCCAGCCTGATCGTGCTCTGCAACCTGGTGGTGGACGTCCTCCAGGTCTGGCTCAACCCGCGCCTGAAGTTCGAGTAAAGCGGTTAACCGCTAAGCCACCCGAATGATCACTCATCTTCCCGCCCGACCCGCTTCAGCCATTAGTGGCTGTTAGTGTCCATGTGTGGTTTCCCTGCCTTTTCCCTCTGTGTCTTCCGCGGTTAACAGTCCTTCC
>JAUPWC010000598.1 GCA_030916665.1 Verrucomicrobiota bacterium | reverse complement strand
TAGTCGCTAGTCCCTAGCCGCTAGTTCCTAGTCTCTAGTCCGTAGTGCCTGGAATTTTGTAGCCCTGCGCGGAAGCGCAGGGACAGGAATCTGCATCCGGAAATCCCGCTGCTTCCGCAGCGTACACCGGCAATCGCGGAATCCGGGTTAAGTTGAAGCAACGGAGAGACCGTGGACCATAGACCATAGACCATAGACCATAGACCGCCGCCAGTTGCTGGACGCCATTTCCCAGAAGCCAGTCCCTAGCCCTTGGCACCCAGTCCTTCATCTTAAACTTAAAACTTAAACGGGCGCGTCCCGCGCCCAGTCTCCGGTCTCCCGCCTCCGGTCTCCAGCCTCCCTCCTCCCTTCTCCTTCCTCCCTCCTCCTTCCTCCCCCTCCGTGCCTACTCCGGCTTCTCCGGTTTCTGGATGCCGAGTTTGTCCATGAGTTCGTAGAAAGTGGGGCGGCTGATGCCGAGCTCGATGGCGGCGGCGGTGATCTTGCCGGAGTGGCGGCGCAGGGACTGCTGGAGCATCTCGCGTTCGAGGGCTTCGCGGGCTTCCTTGAGGGTGGTGCCGTTGGGCGCGGCTTCCTCCAGTTCGAGATCCTGGGCCGTGAGCCGTTTCGTGCCGCCCATGATGACGGCGCGGCGCACGCGGTTCTGCAGTTCGCGCACGTTGCCGGGCCAGGTGTGCCGCAGGATGGCGCGCGTCGCCTCGGGGGAGAAGGCGAGGCCGTTTTTGCCGCTCTCCTTGGCGGACTGCTGGAGAAAGGCGTTGGCCAGGAGCACGATGTCGTTCTCGCGTTCGCGCAGCGGCGGCAGCACGATCTGCACGACGGCCAGCCGGTAGAAAAGATCCTCGCGGAATGAACCCGTGGCCATGCCCTTTTTCAGGTCCACGTGGGTGGCGGCGAGCACGCGCGTGTCCACCGAGATTTCCTGCCGCCCGCCGACGCGGTCAATGACGCGCTCCTGCAAAAAGCGCAGGAGCTTGACCTGGATGGGGGGCGGGATTTCGCCGATTTCGTCCAGGAAGAGGGTGCCGCCGTGGGCGCTTTCGATGCGGCCCTTGCGCTGGGCGTGGGCGCCGGTGAAGGCGCCCTTTTCGTGGCCGAAAAGTTCGCTTTCCATCAGCGATTCGGGAATCGCGCTGCAGTTGATGGCCACAAACGGGCCGTTGCGGCGCGAGCTGCGCTGGTGGATGGAGCGGGCGGTCATCTCCTTGCCGGTGCCGCTTTCGCCGAGGATGAGCACCGGGGCGTCCACCGTGGCCACCTTGCGGATGGCTTCGAAGGTCGTCTGCATGCGGGAGCTGCTGCCGAGGATGCCGTCGAAGGATTCGCCGAGGATTTTTTGCTGAATCTCGCGGTATTCGCGTTCCAGCAGCGCGACGTGAAAGCAGCGCTTCAGGAGCAGCTTCAGCTCCTCCATCTCCACCGGCTTGTTGAGAAAATCGTAGGCGCCTGCGCCCACGGCGCGGAGGGCGTTGGATTTTTCTCCCTGGCCGGAGATGATGACGACCTTGGTCTGCGGATCGGCCGCGAGAAGTTCGGTGAGCGTGGCCAGGCCTTCGTCGGGCGAATTGGGGTGCGGGGGCAGCCCGAGATCGAGCAGCACGACGGGAGGTTTGCCGGTGCGGGCGGCTTCCAGGGCCGCGGCCCGATCCCCGGCCTGGATCACTTCGTATTCCCGGGCCAGCGCCCATTTCATCTGCGTGCGGATCTCCTCGTCGTCATCGACGATCAGCAAAGTCGGTTTCATCAGGTAAGGGGTGTGAGCGGCAGGAAGATGCGGAATGTCGTGCCTTGTCCGACGGCACTTTCAACCGTAATCCGCCCGCCGTGCGCCTCGATGATCATCTTGCTCTGGAACATGCCGATGCCCAGCCCGTTTTTCTTGGTCGATTGAAACGGCCGGAACAGCGAGCGGCTGAGGAACTCGGGGGGGATGCCGCCGCCGTTGTCGGCGGTCTCGAGCACGGCCCACGCCCCGGCGGGGCGGGTGGTCAGGGTCAGGCGGGTGGCGCCGGCTTCGCGGGCGTTCAGGATGAGGTTGGTGACGACCTTGGAAAACTGATCGCGATCGAGGCGCAGGGCGGGGATCGCTCCGAGGGTGGGCTCGATCTGGAAATCCTTGTCCGACGCAAAGGAGGCCAGCACACCGCGCACCGTCTCGTTCAGATCGGCGTCGGCCGCGGCGATCTTCAGCTCCGAGCGCAGTTGGGTCAGCCGGCTGATCAGGTGATTGATGTGCGTGACCGTTTTGCCCACGCCGCGCAGGGCGTCCTGGCGGAACTCCGGATCGTCGAAGTGATCCGGCAGGTTTTGGAGCATCAGATTGAGCGTCGAGGCGGCGTTCTTGAGATCGTGGACGAAGAACGTCGCCATGGTCTGGAAGGCCTCGTGCTCGCGGGCCTGCAGCAGGCGCTGGGACAGCCGCACATTGAGCAGACCCGAAGCCACCTGGTCGCCGATCGATTTGAGCAGGTCGAGGTCCTGGAGCGTGAAGGCCGTGCCGCCCACGCGGTCGCCGAGCACGAGGAGGGCCAGCACTTCCCGGCCGGACAGGACGGGAACGCAGACGCGCGTGCCGCCCTTGTGAAATTCGTCGGGGTGGCAGCGCCGCAGCACCTCGGCCCAGGTGCCGGATTCCTTTTCAAAATCGGCCGGTGCCGGATGTTCGCGCAAATACCCCAGAATGGCGGCCGACTCGGGGGCGCTGGGCTGGATGGTTGCGACCTGCCGTTCATCCAGGCTGGTCGAGGCGCCGAGGCGGAGGAATTCCTGCCGTTCGTCCACCACCCACAGCGAGACGGAGAGGGACTGGAAGATCTCGGCGACCAGCTTGACGACCGCCCGGTTGTATTCCGCCGGCTCCACCCGCGAGGCCGTGCCCTCGGTGAATTTGCGCCAGACGGTGCGGTAGTCGTGTTCCGGGCGCTGGAAGTGGCGGCTGACGAAGCGCCCCAGATACATGCGGAGCCGGTCGGATTGCAGCAGGATGCCGAGCAGCACGAGCAGGAGCAGCACGATGAGGGACTTCAGCGTGAACGAGGAGTCTCCACCCAGCGTGGACACAATCCTGGCCAGCACCCCGACCAGCAGGAGATAGACCCCCACCAGCACCACCGTCATCGAACCGTGCAGCACCGAGTGGGAGGGGTGGATGTCGAGGCGGAAGCGTCCGGTCCTGAGGAGGGAGCGGACCAACAGGGCCAGGCCCACGAGGAGGGCGCCGGCGTTGAGCACATCCCACCGGGGGTCGAGGCTGCGGAAGAGGAGGTGCTGGCTCGTGGTG
>JAUPWC010000597.1 GCA_030916665.1 Verrucomicrobiota bacterium | reverse complement strand
CGCCGGCTCGGATGGCGAGCAGCGAGAGCTCGTCGCGTGGCTGCGTGCTCTGCCCAAACCCGTGGGCATCCTGGCCTGCTACGATGTATGCGGCCAGCAAGTGCTGGAGGCCTGCTCGGAAGCGGAGCTGGCCGTGCCAGACCAGGTGGCCGTGATCGGCGTGCATAACGACGAACTCCTGTGCGATCTCTGCGAACCGCCGTTGACCAGTGTGATCCCGAACGCACGCCGGGCTGGCTACGAGGCGGCGTCGTTGCTCTCACGGCTCATGGAAGGGGAGTGCGTGCCAGTAGAGGCCCGCCTGATCGAGCCGGTCGGTGTTGCCCAACGCCAATCCACCGACGTGGTCGCCGTGAACGACGCGAAGGTTTCCGCGGCCGTGCGCTACATCCGGGCGAACGCAGATTCGGGCATCGACGTAAGCGATGTGCTGCGGGCGGTGCCCATGTCGCGCACCTTGCTGGAGCGTCGATTCAAGTCACTGCTCGGGCACACGCCGCATGAGCACATCCTCCGCACGCGGTTGGCACGGGTGCGGACGATGCTGGTCGAGACCGATCTGCCGGTCGCTCTGATCGCGGAGCGCACGGGCTTCGAGCACACCGAATACCTAAGCGTGGCCTTCCGACGGGAAACTGGCATGACGCCCAGCGCATATCGCAAGCGTCACCGCCGCTGACGGTCATGGCGGCCGGACTCCTTTGTTTCCTATGCGGGCTGATGCGTGACGGAACAACAACTTCCGCTTTGCTAGCCCGTCAATTCTAGCCTGATTGAATGCACCCCGCTGGCAATCCCCACGTTCGCCACCCTGTTCGCCCCGTCACGAAACATGCCTCTGTCCGCGCGCCTGAGCCTCGTCTATGCACTGACCCTCATCCCGGGTTTGGCGGAAACATCCACAAGTTCCGACCTTGCCCATTTTGTAGACCAGCATTGCCTCGATTGCCATTACTCGGGCCGAAGCAGCGGCGATCTCTCCTTGGAGGACCTGGACTTCAGCCGGCCGGCAGAAAAACCCGAGATATGGGAGCGGGTCCTGCGAAAATTGGAGCACCGTCAGATGCCACCCGTCGGCGAGCCGCGGCCTGACGAGACCGATTACCGTGCGATCACGGCCCGGCTCACCGGAGAGCTGGACCGCGCGGCGGCCGAACATCCGCGTCCGGGACGCACCGATTCACTCCGCCGGCTGAATCGCACGGAATATCAGAACGCCGTGCGCGATCTGCTCGGCGTGGATATCGACGCGGCGTCACTGTTGCCGCAGGATGAGCCGGCGCACGGGTTTGACAATGTCATGGTCGGGAATCTCTCGCCGACACTGATGGATCGCTATGTCACCGCAGCGCAAAAGGTCGCGCGGCTGGCTGTAGGGGCGTCCGCGCATCAGCCCGGTGGAGATACTTTCCGGGTGCCGGCCGAGGTCACGCAGGACCAGCACCTCGAAGGGCTCCCGCCCGGAACGCGCGGCGGTGTGCGCATATCATATCAGTTCCCGCAGGACGGCGAATACGAGATCAATGTTCGCCTCGTCCGTGACCGTAACGAACATGTGGAGGCACTGCGGGAACCGGTGGAGATCGAGTTCCTGCTGGATAGGGCACGGGTGGCGAGCTTCACCGTGAATCCGCCCCGGGAGGACAAGAACTGGGAGGAGGTGGACCGGCACCTCACGCATCGCCTGAAAGTGGCCGCAGGGCCGCGCGAGGTGGCGGTAACGTTTCCGCATCGTCCCGCCGCCCTGAAGGAGACGATCCGCGAGCCCTATGTTTCCCGGTTCAACATCTTCCGTCATCCGCGCGCCGCGCCGGCGGTCTACCAGGTGACGATCACCGGGCCATTTGCGGCCCGGGGACCGGGAGACACGCCGGGTCGACGCCGCCTGCTGGCTCCGCTGGCGGCCTTGTCAGCGGATGCGAACCCGGAAGCCAAGGCGATGGCGGTGCTGGCGCCGTTGCTGAGACGGGCCTACCGCCGGCCCGTTACAGAGAACGATTTCCGCGGCCCGCTGCGTCTGTTCAGAGAGGGACTGGCCGAGCGGGATTTCGACCTGGGGGTGGAGCGCGCCGTCGGAGCCTTGTTGGTGAGCCCGCAGTTTCTGTTCCGCGTCGAACGCGATCCGCCGGATGTCGCCCCTGGAACGGTCTATACGATCACAGATCTGGAACTGGCCTCCCGCCTGGCCTTTTTCCTGTGGA
The DNA here is from genome assembly GCA_030916665.1 of Verrucomicrobiota bacterium. Taxonomy (GTDB): domain Bacteria; phylum Verrucomicrobiota; class Verrucomicrobiia; order Opitutales; family Opitutaceae; genus Lacunisphaera. The sequence goes on along the minus strand of JAUPWC010000597.1, from coordinate 4,617 downwards.
GCAGCCTGCCGGACGACGAATTGCTCGGCCATGCCGAGCGCGGTGCGTTGCGCGATCCAGGCGTGCTGGAAGGCCAGGTCCGGCGTATGCTGGCCGACCCGCGGGCGGAGAATCTCGCCACCAATTTTGCAGCGCAATGGCTGCATCTCCGGGCCCTCGACGCCGCCCGGCCTGATGAGCGCCGGTTCATCGATTTTGACGACAACCTGCGTCAGGCCATGCGTCGGGAAACCGAGCTCTTACTTCTGAGTCTGCTGCGGGAGGATCGTCCGGTGTCCGAGCTGCTGACCGCCGACTACACTTTCCTGAACGAACGACTGGCCCGCCATTATGGAATTCCCCATGTGATCGGCAACCGCTTCCGCCGGATCTCCTTTGCGGGCAATCCCAAACGCCAGCGCGGCGGGTTGCTGCGCCAGGGCAGCCTGCTCACGGTGACCTCCTACGCGACGCGGACTTCGCCCGTGATCCGAGGCAAATGGGTGCTGGACAATCTGCTTGGCACGCCGCCACCACCGCCGCCTCCCGACGTGCCCTCGCTGGATGAAAACATCGTCTCGGAATCGCTGCCGATCCGGCAGCGTCTGGCGGCGCATCGCGAGCAGAAGGTCTGTGCGAGCTGCCACAACGTCATCGATCCCATCGGTTTTGCCCTCGAGGAGTTTGATGCGGTCGGCCGGTATCGCACCCTTGAGGATTTTCATCCGGTTGACGCCTCAGGCGGGCTGCCCGACGGCAGCAAGTTTGACGGTGTCACCGGGCTGGAGGCGGCGCTTTTGGCGCGGCCGGACCTGCTGGCTGGCACGCTTGCCGAGAAGCTGTTCGTCTTTGCGCTTGGCCGGGAGGCAGGGGAGCACGATGCACCCCATATCCGGGAGGTCGTGCGCCGCTCCGCCGCCAATGATTATCGCCTGACGAGTCTGATCCTGGCACTCGTGCAGAGCGCCCCCTTTCAACTGAGGACCACCCCATGATCATCACCAAAAAGGCGCTTCCCCGGCGCACCTTCCTCCGCGGTCTTGGCGCCACCCTGGCGCTGCCGCTGCTCGACGCCATGATTCCCGCGGCCACTGCCGCCGTGCTGACTCCGGCCCGACCTGTCCGCCGCCTGGGCTACGTCTTCATGCCGATGGGCTGCGACCAGTCCCGGTGGATTCCGGCGAGCACCGGCGCGCTCGATGAGCTGCCTCCGATCCTCGAGTCGCTCAATCCGCACAAGGAGCACATTACCGTCATCTCAAACTTGGAACTGCGCAACGCCTACCCCGGTTCGCATGCGACCTCGAACGCCGCCTTCCTCAGTGCGGCCAAGGCGAAGCACACTGAAGGATCCGATTACTACCTGGGCACGACGGCCGACCAGCTCGCGGCGCGGGAGATCGGCCATGAGACCCAGTTGCCGTCGCTTGAGCTCTCGATGGACATGCTGCAGACGACCGGCCAGTGCGACAACGGCTTCGCCTGCGTTTATCAGAACAACCTCTCGTGGTCCTCGCCCACGACCCCGCTACCTTCGGAAGCACACCCGCGGGTGGTGTTCGAACGGCTTTTTGGCGAGGGCGGAAGCCAGGCCGAGCGCCAGGCGGCGCTTCGACGCCGCGCCAGCCTGCTCGATCTGGTGGCCGACGATCTTGCCAGTCTCAAGCTCGACCTCGGGGCCGCCGACCGCACGCGAATCAGCGACTACCTGGAAACCGTGCGCGAGGTTGAACGCCGGATCCAGCGGGCCGAGGCTGACACCGCTGCCGGCCGCCTCCCGCCCGACCTTGAGCGACCGCTCAGCGCTCCCGCGCTCTACGCCGATCATGCGCGGCTCATGTTCGACCTGCAGGTGCTGGCCTGGCAGGGCGACATCACGCGCGTCATCACTTTCCAACTCGCCCGCGAGACGAGCAATCGCACCTACCCGGAGATCGGCGTGCCCGATCCCCACCATCCGCTGTCCCACCACGGCAACGATCCGGAGAAGATAGCCCGCATGGCGAAGATCAATGCGCACCACGTTTCCCTCTTTTCCTATTTCCTCGACCGACTCCGGAACACGCCCGACGGCGACGGCAGCCTGCTCGACCATTCCGCGCTGCTCTACGGCAGCGGCATCGGCAATCCGAACGTCCATGATCACAGCGAGCTGCCGATCATCGTTGCCGGTGGCGGCGTGGCCGGTCTCAAACACGGGCGGCACATCCGCTACGACCAACCCACGCCCCTGGCCAACCTGCATCTCACTCTGCTCGACAAGGTCGGAGTGGCGATCGATTCATTCGCGGACAGCAACGGGCGGACCCACGAACTGTTCACGCCGCTGAGCGTGTGAGAAATCCATGAGTGCATTCTGTTCACGTTGCCCGCAGGCCGCATTCTGGCTGGGACTGGTCGTGATGCCCGCGGTCATCGCGGCGGCGAGTGGACCTGCCCTGGCGGAAGCCATGGAAAAACGGGATCGCCAGGAAGTGGCCCGGCTCCTTGCTGCCGGCGCGGATATCGACGCCGCCCAGGCCGACGGAATGACGGCCCTGCTTTGGGCCGTCTACCTTGATGACACGGACATGGCCAGGGACCTGATCGCGGCGGGTGCGGCCCCCGATCGCACCAACCGCTATGGTTTCACCCCGCTGCTTTTCGCCTGTCGCAATGGCAACGCCGAGCTGGTGGCCGCCCTGCTGGCGGCCGGATCGGATCCGCAACGGGCGGAGCCTGCAGGGGAGAGTCCATTGCTGGCCGCTGCGCGCGTGGGAAGGAGCGGACTGGTGCGCGCCCTGCTGGCCGCCGGTGTTCACCCCGATGCCGGTCTGCCGAGTGGGCAGACTCCGCTGATGTGGGCCGCAGCCGAGGGCCACACCGAAGTCGTGGAAATCCTGTTGGCCGCAGGTGCGGATCTCAACGCGCGCCTGCCCTCGGGCTTCAATGCCTGGTTGTTTGCGGTCCGAGGTGGCCACACCGCCACCGTGCAGGCGTTGCTCCGCGCCGGATCAGACCTAAATTACGTCACGGCTCCGGAGAAAAAACCGGGCGGCAAGCAGCCGCCGGCGGGCACCAGTGCGTTGATCGTGGCGATTGAAAACGGGCACTTCGAACTGGCCGCGCAGCTGGTGGATCTCGGCGCCGACCCCAACGACCTCCGTTCTCTCCATGCTCCGCTCCATGTGCTGACGTGGGTAAGAAAACCGGACATCAGCGAAATGAACGGTGATCCGCCACCCGATGGCAGCGGTCGGCTTTCGAGTCTCGATCTGGCTAGGCACCTTGTCACCAGGGGGGGCAAGGTAGACCTGCGTCTGACGGCCGCCGCGAAAGGGCAGGGCCGATACGCGCGGGAAGGTTGCACTCCGCTGCTGCTGGCGGCTGATCGCGCGGACGCCGCCTACGTCAAGTCACTCGTGAGTCTCGGGGCCGATCCGACCGCCCGCAACGTGGAGGGTGCCAACGCTCTGATGCTGGCCTCAGGGTTGGGCAACGGGGCCGAGCAGGACGAGGCTGGCACTGAAGCCGAGGCATTGGAGACGGCGGCCTATCTACTCGAAATCGGCCTGGATCCGAATGCGGTGACAACGAGCGGGGAAACGGCGATGCATGGCGCGGCCTACGCCTTTTTCCCAAAAGTGATTGATCTGCTCGATGGGCGCGGTGCTCGTATCGAGGTCTGGAACCGCCCAAACGAGCATGGTTGGACGCCGCTCCGCATTGCGGAGGGACACCGGTTTGGCAATTTCAAGCCTTCCTACGAAGTGATGACAGTCTTGCACCGATTGATGAAAACTCACGGCGTGGAAATTCCGCCGTCCATGGAACGGGCCAAACCGAAAGGCTACCAAGCGCCCTGACGGGCGGAAGACAGGAACGCTCGCGGTGCTTCCGCCCCGCGAGCGGGTGGTGCTAGACCACACGCCAGCGAGGCTTAATGCCCCTGACGCGGATTACCCTGGATACGCGCCAGTTCACGCGAGGAACGCACGCGCAGGCGTGCTGCGCCCTTGGTTCCATTCGTCTTGAGCAGCGGACCCTTGGTCAGGCGCCGCCTGGCCAAGGCGATCGCCGATTTGTATTGCGGCAGCCACTTGGCGCCGGCCACGAGCATTTCGTCCACCATCTGCCAGACTTCCGGTGGATTGCACACGGCGCCCACGAGCGGGTCGAGCAGGAAGGCTTGGCGGAGCAACGTGTCGTCGCCGCTGACGGCAGCCTCGACAGCGAGTCTCTGGACGGAGATGCTGGCGTTGCAAACGGCCGCACAACCAAGGGGCAGGGCGCCGACCTGCGGCATCGAGATGCCGTTGCGGTCCACGTAGCCGGGAGCCTCGATGATGGCGTCGTCCGGCAGGTTGGAAATGATGCCGTTATTGCGGACGTTGAAGTGGCCGCGGTAGGAGCGTCCGGTCTCAATCCCCTCGATGATATAGGAACCGTGCTCCGGGGTGCGTTGCTGTGCTCCGTAGAGGAGCGGCTTGTGTCCGGCGGCACCCTTGCCGAATTCCTGGGTGAACCAGTCGCGTCCCTCGGTGCAGACGCGCAGGTAGCCGCCGGTTTCTCCGTTGATCCAGTGGCGCAGATCGATCCAGCGACGAATTTCGCCCGGGCGCTTGCGATACCAGGGCACGTATTCGCTGAGATGTCCGT
>JAUPWC010000596.1 GCA_030916665.1 Verrucomicrobiota bacterium | reverse complement strand
GCCGGCTGCCGCATTTGTGGTAGCCCTGCCCGCGTCGCACGCCGAGACGGTGCAACCGCGCCGGGCCATGCAACCGCACCACGCGCTGGTGAATGATGCGTTTTTTGGGCACGTCGGCTTCACCGGGCAAAGGCCGTGTCCAGACCGCGCGCCCGGCGTCCAGCCGGCGGTTGGTGAACAGGTCGCCCATCGGCGGCTCGAAATCGGCAAGAGACAGGAGATCGTGTGGCATGGGAGAAATGGAGTTGCTGGTCCGGGCCGGAAAGAACCGGACCCGCGCGGGCGGTGGCAGTCGCGGCATCGGCACCTCGGGCATTTCACCATGGCGGTGGTGGCGGCGCCGAGCCGCCGCTGATGAAGATTCTGGGAATTGTTTGGTGTCCCTTGGCGCTGGCCACGCTTTGCGGTTGCGGCAGCGGGAACGGCTACGCACACCGGATTCATCGCCATGACTGCCACCCCCACGCCCCCTGTCCTGAGCCTTGCCACCGTTTCTCACGCCCCCACCGCCGAGCCCGGTGAATTCACCGCCGCCCGCGAACTTGCCCGCCTGACCGGCGCCAAGCTCTCCGTCGGTCAGGGCGGTGTCCATGTCGCCCTCGCTTCGCGCGGCCTTCCCACCAAGCTTCCGGCCAAAGCCAAGGACTCCACCGCCTGGACCTGGCTCCGTATCGCCGAGGACTGCAGCGGCGAGATTTGCGCCACGCACGGCTCCTTCCTCTACGCCGTGGTCCGGCTGCTGGCCGCCGGCGCCAGCGAGTTCACCCGCGAGAAGCTGGCCGCCGGCCTGCTCCTGCCCGCGACCTTTGGCTGGCATCGCCCGCACTGGGACGCCTGTTACACCCAATACTGGCGCAGCGCGCGCAACTTTGATCCGGAGCGCTACGTCGCCGCGCTCGCCGAGGCCGGCTTCACTCATTGCGAGGTCAACGGCCTGCAGGCGCACATGCCCTACGAGGACTTCGTCCCCTTCGAATATTACCCACAGTTCTACACCTACGCGCCGGGCTTCAACCACTTCGTGGACACGCCGCTGACCAAGGGCATGTGGCCGGCGCTCTACCTCGACGCCAATCTCAACCACCTCGTCAGCCTTGCCGGCCTTGGCCGCCAATACGGCCTCAAGCCCGGGGTGTGCATGTTCGAGCCGCGCACCCTCCCTGAGCGGTTCTTCACCAAGTATCCCTCGCTGCGCGGCGCGCGCGTTGATCATCCGTTCCGGTCCAAGCTTCCGCGCTACACCATGGCGCAGGACCACCCGATCGTGCAGCGCCACTACCGCGAGGCCCTGCAGAAGATCATGCGCGCCGTCCCGGACCTCAGTTACATGTCCGTCTGGACCAACGACAGCGGCGCCGGCTTTGAGCACACGGCCTCGCTCTACGTCGGCCGCAACGGCGGTCCCTACATGATCCGCGAATGGCGCAACCACGACAAGATCGCGCAGAGCGCCGGTCAGAGCATCGGCCGCTATCTGAAAAATCTCCGCACCGCCGCCGCCGAGATCAACCCGGACTTCGACGTCATCCTCCGCATCGAGCCCTTCAAGGTCGAACACGAGCACATCAAGGCCGAGATGGGCGGTCACGTCTCCTGGGAGGCGCCGTCGCTGAACGTCCGTGGTTACCACGTGCCCTACTCGCATCCAAAATATCCGGAGAACCAGGCGGTCGCAGGCAGCCTGTTTCACACGACGATGGATGCGTCTGAAAAAGAGGCGCTGGCCACCGCGCGCGCCTCGGGCGTGGAGCCGGTTCTCCATTATTCCGCCTCCGGCGTGATGAACCACGAGCCGTTGCTCGGACTGCCCTTCCCGCGGCTGCTGCACCGCAAGCTCAGCGCCATCCGCGAAACCGGCCTGAAACGCGTCAGCGCCTTGGGCGGACTGACCAACGCCGCCCGGGCGCCCTACTGGCCGAACCCGGCCATCCTGCGCGCCGTGCAGTTCTTCCCTGCGAAGCCCGTCGAGCAGGTTCTGACCGAGTTTGCCGCCACCTTGGTGGGCTCCGCCCAGGCCGCCACCCTCAGCGAGGCCTGGCGCGAGTTCGAGGAAGCCCTGCTATGGCAGCCGATGGTCGGCCTCTATTGCGCCTTCGGCTTCTGCTGGCAGCGCACCTGGGACCGTCCCTTCGTGCCCGACCTCGAGGCCGTGCCCGCCGCGGAACGCGATTACTACGAACGGCACGGCTGCTTCCAGCACAACAATCCCGGCCTGAATGATCTGGGCAAGGACGTGCTCTTCGACCTGATCACCCGCGAGTCCGGCGCCAAGATGGCCGCCGACATGGACCAGCAGGTCATCGCAAAACTCCAGCCGCTCATCGCCCGGCTCGACGGCCTCCTCAAGTCGCTCTCCGGTGAGCCGCAAACCGTCTTCACCGACCTGCGCGACCGCGTGCGCGCCTACCTGCATTGGGTCACAAGCCTCCGCAACGTCTGCGCGTGGTGCGAATGCGTCTATGGCTACCTCGACGAAAAGTCCGATGCCGCCACCAAGGCGGCCTGCGAGAAGAAACTGCAGGCGGCCATCGACCTCGAGCTCGCGAATATCCGCGGACTCATCGTTCTCCTCGAGTCCACGCCCCACGAGGTTCTCGTGCTGTCCGGGGTGGGCGAAAACACCTTCTTCTATGGCGAAAACCTCGTCCAGCACCTGAAGACGAAGCTGCGCCTGACCGAGCAATACCGCCACGCCAAGCCGCGCATCGACCGGTCCATCTACTGGCGCCCGATCCCCGGCACCACCTGGCCCGAGGGCTGGTCCGCCACCTGAAAACCTTGTGTTAGGGACAACGCCGGCGTGCCGCCGTCATGTTACGTCGGTGCGGCGGCGACTCACCGCCCGCGCACCCGCCGGCGGTAGTCCGACGGCGTGAATCCGATCTCCTGCTTGAACGCCTTCGAGAAGTGGAACACGTCACAGAATCCCAGCGTGTCCGCGATTTCCTTCAGCGACAACTCGCCGTGGTAGATCGCCGCGCAGGCCCATTCGAGCCGGCGCCTCTTCTGGTAGCGGCCGGGTGATTCGCCGGTCAGTTCGGCGAACCGCTTGCGGAAATTCTCGTAGTTCAACCCGACCTGCGTCGCCGCGTCCTGGGGCGTCGCCCAGCCTCCGCTGCCCCGCTCGCCGAGCAGGCGCAGGCTCTTTTCCAGCCAGGCGTCACGCCCGGCCTGACGGACGTTCTCCGCGTCGGTCGCGATCATTTCCGTCACCACCTGCAGAAACCGGCCCAGCGCGCGCAACGGCGCGCCGGCCGTGTGCATGGGTTCGCCCTTGGCCACGTCATGGAGGCGCCGCCGCCAGTAATCCGGTGAACCGAGCCGCAGCACCGGTCGCGCCGGATCTAGCAGCCCCTGCGCCCGCCAGAGTTGAAACTGCGGTCCGTCGAACACGAAGTAGATCTGGGTCCACTCGCCGCCGCGCACCGGCCCGTAGGCGTGCGCGATCTCCGGGAAAACCAGCACCACATCCCCCGGCACCAGCTCGTGGCTGGTCCCGCGCCCGTCCCGGTAGTAGCCGCGCCCCTCCACCATCAGCACCAGCGTGAAGCGTCTCAAAATTCGCATGCCGGCCGGATCGATGCCCGGGACGTTGGTCAGCAGGCCGGCCAGCTCGATCTCTCCCACCGGAGTGCGGAGCGGGCTCTGGAGCCAAGGCTGGGCACGGTATTTCGGGAGCGGAGGCATCTGCCCAAATTTTACATCACTTCTCCCGTTTCAACCATTTAATGTCGGTCCCGCTGCGTGTAGCCTAGTGGCATGAGCACCACGACCTCCCTGCCCCAGTTGGTCTCCTATGGCCATGAACTCGAGATGTCCGACGACAAGGTCGGCCTGCTGCGCGATTCCAGCGATGCGGCCGACGACTTCGACGAGCTCCGCCGCCGGGTGGCCGAGGACGGCTATCTCTACATGCGCGGCTATCTCGACCGCGACGAGGTGCTCGCGGCTCGCGCGAGCCTGACCTCGCGCCTCGCCGAGGCCGGCGTGCTCGATCCCGCCCATCCCCACACCGAGGGCATTTGCAAGCCGGGTTCCGGATACGTTTTCAAGCCCGAGCTCACCAACGGCAATCCCGAGGTTCAGCGCCTACTCTACTCCGGCCGCCTCACCGATTTCTACGCCAACTTCTTCGCGGAACCGATCCGCCACTACGATTTCACCTGGCTGCGCGCCATCGGTCCCGGCAAGGGGACCAATCCGCACTGCGACCTGCCCTATATGGGGCGCGGCACCCACCGCCACATGACCTGCTGGCTGCCCTATGGCGACATCTCGTTCACGTTGGGCGGCCTGATGGTTCTCGAAGGATCGCACAAGCGCATGGATCTGCTCGAAAAGTATGTTTACCGCGACGTGGACACTTACTGCGAAAACAAGCCCAAGGACGCCGAGAACGCCAAGACCGGCAAATGGACGTTCAGCGGCACGCTCTCGCACAACCCGCCGCAAGTCCGCAACAAGTTCGGCGGACGCTGGCTCACGACCGAGTTCAGCGCAGGCGATTTCCTCACCTTCGGCATGTTCCTCGTGCACGCTTCGCTAGACAACCGCAGCGAGAACCGCCTGCGCATTTCCAGCGATTCCCGCTACCAACGAGCCAGCGAGCCGATCGATGGACGTTGGGTTGGCATCAATCCCCCGGGGCACACGCTCGCCGGCAAGCGCGGCCGCCTCTGCTAAACCCGCCTTCCCCTCCCATGGTCGCCCCCACCGCCACCGGCCCCGTCGCCGCCCTCTCCGCCACCGGGCGGATGGCCGCGGTTCAGGAAATGGCCCGCCTGCAACGCCTCCTCTTCGAGGTTGAGCGCGAGTTCGTCCGCGCCGCCACCACCCTCATCTACCGCGTGGGCGAGCCGGAGCTTAAATACCTGCTCAGCCAGCATGTGTGGGAATCCGCCGGTCACGCCCGCTTCATCCGCGAGCGCGGCCGGGAACTCAGCGGCTTCGGCGCGGGCGAGACTGTCCGCCCGGAAATCCGCCGGCTGTTCACCGAGGCGGTCATGCCGAGCGACGGCTATGTGGCGCTGGCGGGCTTCTACCGTGTGCTCAAGCCGGCCCTCCTCGCCGGCTACCGCCATTATCTCGCGGCCACCCACCATCTGGCCGACTGGCCCTCGCGCCGCCTGGTCGAGGAATTCATCTCTGACGAGGAACGTCACGCGGCCGAAATGGCGCCCTATCTCAACGGTCTTGGCGCCACGGCCCCGACCGAGCACCTCCGCGCCTGCTTGGCCGCCCTGGGTGGACTGCTCGGCGAGACGACGCCCACGCCGCTGCCCGTCGACTTCACCTGGGAGTCTGATAGCCGGAAATACTCTCACCCGGCCACCTGCAACCGCGGCAAATATCCCACCTGCTCCAGTGTCTTCAGCCACGACCCCGCGGAAACTCCCATCGTGCGCCCCTGGCTCACCGATCCACAGACGGATGCGCGCGTGGTGCGCCTGATGGTTTACGTCTGGCTGATGATGGAACTGGATGCCGTCGATTACCTCGCCACGGTGTTCTTCGACACGCCCGACGCCCCCTTCGACCTGCATCACGACATGGCGCGCCACCTCTGGGACGAGTCACGCCACAGCCAATTCGGCTACCGTCAACTGCCGAAGCTCGGCGTGGATCTTATGACCCTCGAGCACTCGCTCGATCTCTACGACATCCTCGTCCAGATGCCGCCGCACGAGCGCTACGCGATGATGACGATGGAATTCGAGGCCGGCAGTTTTCCGACGAAGGCGCATGTGATGGACCGGGTGCGCGAGCTGAACGATTTCGAGGCCGACACCCTCCTCGCCTTTGACCGCAACGACGAGCAGAACCACGTCCGCTATGGCCACCGCTGGCTGCCCGAGATCATGGCGCTTTGCGGTGATACGCGGCCGGTGGACGAATTCGTGAAGGCCACCCAGGCCCGCTTCGCCGAGATGGCCAAGCTGCATGGCAACCGCACGCCGCACGCCCTTCCTCCCGAGCGGCGACTCACCGGCAACAAAATCCTGAAGCTCGCGGGCGTGGCCTGAGTTGTGGCCGCGGCGGTTGCGCCCCGGAACTCCTTCTCACCTGCCTCCCCGGGTATTTTCAGTCATTTTCAGGATAATTCCTGTCGCCCAAACCCCATAGTTTGGCTCATTTGAGACCTGCCCGGGCGCCCTGCCCCATTCTCTATGCACCTGTTTCAGCAAACGCCTGCCTCCGTGGCACGCCCCCTCTCACCATGAAGACCTATCGTGCCGCCCTCGTCGGAACCGGCTCAATTGGTGAAGCGCATGTCCGCGCGGTTGAGGCCACTCTGGGCCGCGTGACGCTCGAAGCCGCCGTGGACATCGACGCGCTGCGCGTCGAGCTCTTTGCCAAGCAACACAACATTCCGGGCTGTTACACGGATTACGGCACCATGCTGGCCGCCGTGAAGCCCGACATCGTCCTGGTCGCCACCCCTCCTGCCCAGCACGCCGACATGTGCATCGCCGCGATGGAGGCCGGCGCGTGGGTCATGTGCGAGAAACCGTTGTGCGGTTCCCTGGCGGAGTTCGACCGCATCGAGGCCGCAGAAAAGCGCACCGGCGCCTACACCTCCTGTATTTTCCAGATGCGCTTCGGCGCCGTCACCGGCCATGTGCGCCGTCTGTCCGACGCCGGCCACCTCGGCCGCCCGTTTGTGGGCGTCTGCAACACACTCTGGTTTCGCGATGCCGCCTACTACGCCGTGCCATGGCGCGGACGCTGGGAAACCGAACTGGGTGGGCCCACGATGGGCCTCGGCATCCACGCGATGGATCATTTCCTTCACCTCATGGGCGCTTGGAGCGAGGTCCGTGCCGTGGTTCGCACCCTGGATCGCGCCATCGAGGTCGAGGATGTCTCCATGGCACTGGTGACCTTCGCCAACGGCGCCGTCGGCTCGATCGTCAACAGCGCCCTCAGCCCGCGTCAGGAAACCTACATCCGCCTCGATTATCAGCGGGCGACCGTCGAACTCACGCATCTCTATAGCTACACGCGCGACAACTGGCGCCTCACCCCCGTGCCGCCCGCTCAGGACGACGGCCTGCTGCAGGCCTGGCACAGTTTCCCGCCCGACGTGGGCTCGACCCATGGGGCCCAGCTCAACGCCTTTGTCGCCGACATGGACGCCGGGCGCCGGCCGTTGACCTCGGGCGACCAGGCCCGCCAGACCCTCGAACTGCTCACCGCCATCTACAAGTCGGGCTTCACGGGAGAAATTGTCACCCGCGGCTCCATCAAGCCGGGCGACTCGTTCTACACGGCACTGCACGGCCAGCGCGCGCCGCGGCGCCAGAAGGGCGAGCATCCGCGTCCGGACTGAGTTCACCCCATGAACCGCGAGGCGCTCGCCGCGCGCACGATCACCGGATACCTCTGGGGCAGCCGCGTTTCGCTCTGGCGCGGGCTGGGTCTGGCGTTGCTCCGTTCCATCGCCGTGGCCCCCTGCCCCTGGCTGTTCCAACGCATGATCGACGTGACGGTGCCCGCCCGCGACAGTCTCGCCATCGTGCAGCTGGGCGGCGTCTTTGTCCTGTTGCTGGCGGTGCATTACGTCTTCTCCGTCTGGGGCGCCAACGAGATCGCCAAGGCCATGGCCCAGATGATGGTCGAGATGCGCTCGCGCATTTTCTTCAAGCTCCAGTTCCTCAGCTTCGGTTACCTCGACCAGCAGAAAACCGGCCGCCTGCTCTCCAAATATGCCTTCGACACGCAGAAGGTGGAGGCGCTGCTCTACAACATCCTGAACCAGTTTCTGCCGAACATCCTCTACGGCGGCAGCATCTTCGTGATCCTCGCCGTGCTGAACTGGCGGCTCGCGCTCGTCCTCGCCCTGATTCTGCCCGCCTACGGCATCGCCAAGTATCACTTCTTCGCCCGCATCAAGCTCAGCAACAACGAGGCCCGCCTCGCGCAGGAAAAGCTCACCGGCACGGCCAGCGAATACATCTCCGCGCTCCGTCTCGTGCGCAGCTTCGGCGAGGAGCGTCAGGCCGAGGCCGATCTCGACCGGACCAGCTCCGCCTTCGCCCGCAGCCGTGTCCACCAGAGCTACGTCAACGCCGTCTTCGGCACCTTCTGGTATGTGAGCACCCAGGTGATCGCACTCGTCGTCATGGCCGGCGGCGCCCTGCTCGCCATCCGCGGCACGATCTCGCTCGGCACCCTGTTTGCCTTCGTCGCGGGACTGCCCGTCGTCCTCGGGCCGATCCAGGCCTTCGTGGGTCTCAGCGAACAGTATTTCGTCGGGCGCGAAAGCTACCAGAGCATCAAGGAGCTCGTGGACTCGACCTATGTCGAGAGCTGGCACGGCACCCGGCGCGCGGAGCGTCTGCGCGGCGAGATCGTCTTCGACCGCGTGTCCTTCGCCTATCCCTCCGCGCCGGACCGCCGCGTGCTGCACGACATCTCCCTCCACCTCCGCCCGGGCGAACACATCGCCTTCGTCGGCCCTTCCGGTTCCGGCAAGAGCACTCTGGCCAACCTGCTGCTCGGGCTCTACGCGCCGGGCGAAGGCCGCATCCTGATCGACGGCGTGCCGCAGGCCGAGTGGGACATGCGCTGGATTCGCCGTCAGCTGGCCGTCGTGCTGCAGGACAGCCTGCTCCTGTCCGGCTCCATCAGCGACAATCTCCGCTTCGCCCGCGCCGACGCCACCGAGGAGGAATTGCGCACGGCGGCGCGCCAGGCCAACGCCGAGGAATTCATCGCCCGCCTGCCCGACGGCTACGCTACGTTGGTCGGCGAACGCGGCGCCACGCTCTCCGGGGGTCAGCGCCAGCGTCTCGCCATCGCGCGCGCCATCCTGCGGAACCCGCCCGTGCTCATCCTCGACGAGGCCACCTCGGCCCTCGACTACGAGAGCGAGCGCCTCATCCAGGAGGCGCTCGACCGGCTGGGCGAGGGCCGCACGGTCATCACCATCGCCCACCGCCTCAGCACCATCCGCAACGCCAGCCGCATCATCGTGCTGGGCGAGGGCCGCATCGTCGAGGAAGGCGACTTCGCCTCCCTCACCACGCGCGGCGGCCCGTTTGCCCGGCTCGTGGCCGCGCAAAATACTGGCGACGGATTTCTCCGCCCCTAAACTCCCCTCATGAAGACCTTGCTGCTCTCCGCCCTCGTGCTTGCCAGCACTTGCCTCGCCTCCGCCCAAGCGACCTTTCCCGGCCTGAAGGCGGTCCTGAGCGAAGCCGAGTGGAAACGCGCCGGCCTCGACCGGCTCTCCCCTGATCAAATCGGCGTGATCGACGCTGCGCTCATCCGGCACCAGGTCGGCACCACCGCCACTATGCGGACCGAACTCGCCGAGGCGCGCACCGCCGCTACGGCCGCCACAAAGGTCAACCCCGGTCTGCTGGAGCGATTCGGGCTGCCTCTCTTTGACGATGTTGACTGGCGCACCCTGCCGCCGCTTCGCGCCAAGGTCGTCAAGTGGGAGGGCGGCAACCGTTTCAAGCTGGACAACAATCAGGTCTGGGAAGGCTATGAGCCGATCACCTACGAACTGGTCGGTAAGGAGATCGAGATCCAGGCCCGTCCGCACGGCCAGTTCGCACTGGCGGTGGACGGCGTAAATACCACGCTGCGCGTCATGCGCCTGCGTTGAGCCGGCATTCGCCTCATGCTTACGCTCTCCAATGCGGAACTGACTGTCGATCTGCTCAATCCGGCGGCGGAACATGCCCGGCTCGGGCCGCGATACTGCTGGGGCTGCTACATCTGGCAGGTCCACGACCGCAGCATCGGCACGCTGCTGACCGGCCCCGAATGGCCCGCGCCCAATCCCCAGCCGCACAACGGTCAGGGACTGCCGGAGTCCTTTCGCCACAGCACCACGACCGGCCAGCCCCTGCTCTGGGACGGCAAGGTCGGTCTTGCTCCGGGAGCCGGCGCCCTCGGCCGCGATGCGCAGGGCGCCGTCGTCGTTACCGAGCCCTGCTTATGGCAGGTTGAAAAGCAGTCCGAGCGGATTGTGTTTCGCACCGCGCAAAGCGTGGGCCGGTGGTCCTACGCGCTGGAGCGCATCATCGAACTGCGCGGACGGCTGCTCATCTCCCGCTCCCGCTTGACGAACCGTGGCGCCGATCCGCTGAAGCTCGAGTGGTTCGCGCACCCCTTCTTTGCCTTGCAAAGCGATGGCCGCCTGCGCGCCACCCTGCCGGCCGATGTCACGCTCGACGAAAACCCCGGCTACACGCTCGCGCGCGGCGAACTCACGCTGCGTCGCGCGTTTGTCGGCGTCCATGACGGCCATCTCGTCCACCTCGGACTGCCCGCGGACCAGCCCTTCGCCGTGACCCTTTCGCACCCGAAGCTGACGGCGGTGCGATTCGCCACGGATTTCGCGCCTTTCAAGTGCGTGCTCTGGGCCAACGGCAACACGCTGTCGTTCGAGCCCTTCCTCGCGCTGGATCTCGCTCCCGGCGAATCGCGCGAGTGGGCTCTGACCTACGATTTCGGTCCGCCCAGCTCCGGCACCGCCTCGCCCGTCACCAACTCTCTCTCACCCTCGGCCCGGTAGAGCCAGCCCTGTCCGGCCTCCAGTGTCACCTGCCCTTCCGCAAGCCGGGCGACCGACGCATTGGCCAGGGCCAACACGATCTCGGTGGGATTGAACTGCAGGTAAGCCCTGATCTTGCCGGCGCGGCCGTCAAAGTCGGCCTTGGTCTCCGGCAGCGGGTGATGCGGATTGATGACCGCGGGGATGAGGCCGAGCGCGCGGCGAGTCGGGATGTCCGCCACGGGAAAGTCGTTGGTCGTGCCGATGAGCAGCCCGGCCACGTTGGCCCCGGCGCTGGAGCCGCCGTAGGGCACGCCCGCCGCCACCCGTGCCCGGATGAGTTCCAGCTGGCCGCTGCGGTGCAACTCGGCCAGCAGCACGAAGGTTTCCCCGCCGCCCGCAAAGATGCCGCCGGCTTCTTCCAACAGCGTCCGTTGGCCCGCGGCATCGTGCCGGTGCAGGGACTCGGCCGCAATGCCGCCGAGATCGCGGAATGCCTCCTGCAGGCGCGCCTCCATCCGGTCGCGTTCGGCCGGGTGCGAGGCGTGGAGCACGAGCGCGACTTTCTTCACGCCGGCGTAGTGTTCGCGCATCACGGGCAGCACGGTGTCGGCAAAGTGGTCGCCGTTCATCATGCTGCCGCCGCAGATCAGCACAGACGGAGCCGGCGCCGCCGGGCTGCCCGCGGCACCGGTCAGCAGCAACAGCAGGGTCAGGAGGAATCGGGGCATGGGGCAGGGCTTGATGCGGATTTCTCCGAGTGCACCGGCTGACTCAAAACGCCTCGCCCCGCAGGAGCTGGTGTTTGCGCCGCATGTAATGCTCGAAGTTGGCCAGCGGCACGTCGGGCGGCACAAGGTGGTCCACCGTGGGAATGAAACCGCCGTCGGCGATCACCGGTTGCAGCGAGCGCAGATGCGCGTCAATGGCGCCAAAATCCTTCGCCAGCTCGCGCTTGTCCACCCCGCCCCACAGCCGCAGGTCGCGGCCGAACTTCCGGCGGATGTCTGCGGGGTCCATGCCGGAGGCGCGCTCGAGCGGCCAGATCGCATCCACCCCCGCCTCGAGGAAGGGCGGGATCACCAGCTCGCAATTGCCGTCGGTGTCCACGATGACCCAGCGCACGCCGGCGGACTTGAACCAGGCCACCAGCCGCTTCATCTGCGGGAAAATAAACGTGCGGTAGGTGGCGGGACTCAGCAGCGGCCCGTTCTTCATACTGAGGTCCTCGTTGAGGAAAAGGTAGTCGGGCCTCACCCCCCGCTCCAGCAGCGGGCGCGCGGTCTCGATGGTGAAGTCTGTGATGAACTCCATCATCTCGTGCATCAGGGCGGGTTCGTCATACCAGGCGTAGCTCAGGTTTTCGGTCCCCATCCATTCGCGCGCACGCCAGTAGTAGCCGAGCGTGCTGCAATTCCGGCCGAGGATGAGCGGGTGCTGGCGCAGGCCCCAGCCGGCCAACTGAAACTGCTCCCAGTAGGCGGGGTAGCGGCAGGGCGAGGACGGACGGTAGCGACGCTTGATCGCCTGGAAATCCGCCGGGGTCTTGACGGGGAAGTCGATGTATTCGTCCATGCTGGCCCGCATGCCCTCGGCCGCGCCGGTGATGAGCGCCTTGGAGATGACGCCGTTCGGCCGTTGGATGATCTCGATCTCGCCTTCCCGGCTCAGCACCTTCTCCTCAAAGGGCGGGACCATGTCGAAGCGCACATCGATGTATTCGCGCGGGTCGAGGTTCCAGCGCGGCTCGCCGGTGAACCAGTCCCAATGAAGGTCGTCGGTCGCGAGGCCCTCGTCGCGCCACCGCAGTTTGGTCTGGACCCAGACGCCGACCTCGTGGTTCGGCACCCGGTCAGCCGGCTGGTAATTCATGCAGGCGTGGAATCGTTCGAGGGGGGTCATGAGAGGAAGTTGGCCGGCCCGCACCGGGGCCTCAAACTGAACCGCCGGTCCGCGTGCCACGCGGGCGCCGGCAACGCGGGATTGCCAACCCGGCCGCGCCGCGGCAGAAACCGGCCATGGATCCGATCGAACGCGTGCGCGGCGTCATCCGCGGCGAACCGGTGGACCGCCTGCCCGTCCAGCCGATGACGATGATGTTCGCCGCGCGGCACGCCGGCATCCCCTTCATTGATTACACCCGCGACGGCCGCAAGCTGGCCGAGGCGCAGCTCAAGCTCGCGGCAGACTTCGGGCTCGACTGCCTGCTCACCTGCTCCGACCCCGCCCGCGAGGTCATTGACATCGCCGGAGAGGACAGCGTGGTCTGGTTTCCCGACCAGGGACCAGCCATTAACGAGGAACGGGCCGCGCTGACCGACAAGACGCGGCTGCAATCCTTCCGCGTGCCCGACCCGCTCGGCGGCGGCCGCATGCACGACCGGGTGAAAAGCATCGCGCTCATGCGCACACAGGCCGGCCCGGGCATGTCCATCGTCGGCTGGATCGAAGGACCGCTGGCCCTGGCCGCCGAGCTCCGCGGCCTCAACACGATCATGCTGGATTTCATCGACGACCCGGCGTTCACACACGCCCTGCTGGCGTTCTGCGCCGATGTCGCCCTCGCCTACGCCCCGGCCCAGATCGCGGCCGGCGCCGACACCATTGGCATGAGCGACGCCGCGGCGGGCCTGATCGGTCCCCAGCTCTACGCGGAGTTCCTGTGGCCGCAGCAGCGGCGCGTGCTCGCCACCCTCCGCGCGCGGCACCCGGAGGTGCTCCTCCGACTGCACATGTGCGGGCGCACCGACAAGCTGTTCCCCAAGATGGCGGAACTGCCGGTGGACATCTACGAGATCGACTTCCCCGCAAACCTCCAGCTCGCGCGCGACCAACTCGGCCCCACCCGCGTGCTGGCCGGCAACGTTTCCACCATCACCGACCTGTTGGAAGGCACCCCGGAGCGGGTCTATGAAGCCTGCCGTCGCTGCCACGCGATCTCCGGACCGCACTTCATCGTCGGCGCCGGCTGCGAAGTCTCCCCTTTCACCCCGCCGGAAAACCTCCGGGCGATGATCGCCTACGCCCGCGACCACCGGCCGGGGGACCGCGGTGGGCGTTGACCGGCCGCCGGCGCGGGCGCGACGCTCTGGGGAACAAGGGTTCGTATTCACGGCGCGGGGGGCAGCGGCACCGCCCGGATGATGGCGTCATCGGCGGTGAGGCGTATGCCATGACCGGGCGGCACGATGAGAAAACGCCGCTCATCCCACTCGCCGGCCAGCAGCGCCCGCAGCAGCGCGGGGTCGCCCTGCACCAGATCGAAATCCCAACCGAGGCAGGCCGCGCAATGCCGCGTGTAATCCTTGTCCTTGGCCGTTTCGCCCACCCCGAGGCCGACATATGCCGCACGGTTGTAGTTCGCGATCCAATGCGCTTCCATCTCCATCAGGTATTCCACCTCGTCTGCATCGAATCTCTCGGCGTATTCCCGGCGCAGTCGCGCGGTGCGCTCGGGTCCCGGTGGCGCCTGGCTGCGAATCCATCCGGGACTATACCAGTAGGTGCCCGGATGCTGCCGGAGATATTCAGCGTAGCGGTCCTTGTCCCCGAGGAACAACGTCACGCAGTCGTGCGCGCGTGCGATCACGATCGGGCAGCGCTCGTGCCGGAGATTTTCCACCCCGCGGCTGCACAAACCGTAAACCAGGGCGATGGCGTCAACCGTCGGCTCGGCCTCGGCGGCGCTCACCGCCTCCTGCAGCACGCGCTGCAGCCGCGCCGGCTCGTTGTGCAACCCTTGCGGCAGGAAGACCAGGCTATGGATGTGTCGGCAGTTCGCCGCCAGGTGGCGAACCTCTTCTTCGAGCACATTGCAGGCAATGACGGCGAGCATGGAGAAAATGGACCTTGGGACCGGCCGGATCCGGACCGCGAGCAGGGGATTGCCAGACCACGGTGCAAGCGGCTCCTCTGCCTGGCAAATGGTCCGCGATGTATATAATGGGATTAATCATGTTTGCCCCGGGAGAACACGCGGCTTCCGGTGGACTTTCCGCCTTGCTCCGCCCATTATGCCGTCATGCCCCACCTCAGCGATCTGACCGACGCCGTCGCCTCCGGCAAGCGCACCGACACCATGCGTCTAACCCAGGAACTCATCGCCGCTGGCATCGAGCCGAAGACCATTGTCGAGCAGGGCCTCGTGCCCGGCATGGGCATCGTGGGCGATCGGTTCAAGCGCAACGAGATCTTTGTCCCGGAGATGCTCTG
>JAUPWC010000595.1 GCA_030916665.1 Verrucomicrobiota bacterium | reverse complement strand
GATTACCCGGGCGCCAGTTCCAGTGTGGAGATGCATGATATCCGGCTCGCCTCCGCAGTGGCGCGCGCAGCACTTCGCTACAGCAACGGCTTCCCTCTCGCCGAAGCTGGGACCGGTCAACGCCAGCACGGCACCGCCGAATCCTCCGCCCGTAAGTCTTGCTCCATACACACCCGGCACCTCCACTAGGTTGTCGACAAGCAGATCGAGTTCTCGAGTGCTGTTCTCGAATAGATATTGCGAGCTTCGATGCGAGGCCGTGAGAAGACGGCCGACCTGATCAATCCGACCGGCGGCCAGCAGGGCGACGACCTCTTCCACTCTCGCAATTTCCTCCAGCACATGACGGGCGCGCTTCATCGTTGGCGCGGGCATCCGGCCAATCGCCGTCGCGAGTTGGGCGACAGTGGCATCCGCCAACAGTCCAACGCCGATCTCCGTGGCCGCTTGCATGCACTCGCGGTGCCGTTCCGCATACAATCCGTCCACCAGCGCGTGCTTGGTATTGGTGTTAAAAACCCAAAAACTCGCTTCACTCGGCAGTCGCACCGAGCTGAAATTCATTTTGCGGCAGTCAATATACACCAGATGATCCGCCTGGCCAAACGCGGACACTCCCTGGTCGAGGATGCCACACGGTACGCCGACATAGTCGTTTTCTGCCTTGCGTCCGATCATCGCCAGGACGTCAAGCGGACATTGTTGAACATTGACCGCGAGAAACGCTGAGGCTGATGCGAGTTCCAGGGCTGCACTGCTGCTCAGCCCAGCGCCGGACGGAAGATTCGATATGGCGAGGAAATCAAATCCGTCCGGGATGCAGAAACCAAAGGACGGCAGAACTTTGATAACTCCCATCGGGTAATTCGTCCATGCCGAACGTCCGCCCTGCCTTTCCAGCAGACCGGGAAATATCTCGAATCGCGCCGAGCCTGCCTGCCAATCGCTGGCAAGTTGCCTCTGGCCGTCCTCACGCCGCGCCAGTGCCACCCATGTGCCCCGGTTGATCGCGGCGCCGAGGACCGGCCCCCCATTGTAATCGGTATGGTTGCCAATGAACTCGATTCTCCCCGGGGCATAAGCGACTACCTCGGGAGCACGACCATACAAAGCCGCGAAAGTTTTCCGGATCGTATCCGTCATGATGAAAGGGATCTGACCAAACGGGTCGAGGGTTCCGCCTCCATCATTTCAATACCATGGACACAGACAGGCCAAGTTTTACCGCCGGTATTTTTTGCCGGACGCCGGACTACTGAATTCCCCGTCCTTACATCTCTGCTGGGCGCCCTCATTTTGCCAGGCCCAACGGACTGAAGATGACGTAGAGCGCCAGCGTGATGATGACCACGGCGTAGCCGGCGAGCCTGGCCCCCGTGGAGCTCTCGATATTCACCGTCGTGTTGTGACGGAACTCGAAGGGCCGCGGGAGTGGTTTTACCAGCCGAATGACCGTCATGACGAGCAGGCAGAGTGCGAAGCAAAGCGCCATGCGGTTCAGGAACTGGATGTGGGGAGCGGTCACCTTGAGCGCGCCGTAGGCCACGACGTTGGTGAGCAGACCGACGATGCCGCAGACCGGCGGGGCCTTGCGCACGAGCAGGCCGAAAATAAAGACCGCAAGGATGCCCGGCGAGATGAAGCCCTGGCCTTCCTGGATGATCGTGAAGATGCTGTTGCTGATTTTCGGATTACCGAGCTGCGGAGCGAGGAAGACGGCCACCATCGTGAACACGACGACGGAAAGCCGGCCAAGGAGCACCACGTTCTTCTGGGTGGCCTGCGGTGAAATGTGCTTCTGGTAGATATCCATCGCGAAGATCGTCGAAGCGGCATTGAGCATGGCGGCCAGCGAACTGACGACGGCACCGAGGAGCGCGGCGAGGACGAAGCCGACCCAGCCCCGGCCCGCCGGGAGGACGCGAGCCAGCAGCTGCGCCAAGGCGGTGTCGTATTTGTAGGCGATGAGCTTCTCGGTCGTGGTCAGGGTACCGGCGGCCTTGGCAGCGGCCAAGGTCGCGGCGTTGTGGGTGTCGATCTCCGCGGCCATGGCGGGATTCACATGGCGCCAGGAGTGATCTTCACTCGTGAAAAGGGTGAATGGCGCGACCGTGATGGTGTCGAACCGGGCCTGGGTGATGGGCAGGACATGGTGATTGCGCACCTTGACGGCCGCAAACGAAGCCTGGTCGGGATAGACGGCCAGCAGATATTTGCCGGACTGCCAGGCGGTGACCTGCGCCTCCGTGGGAGCCGGGGCTGCGGAAACGACGGCCGTAGCGGGATTGGCCTTGAGGTAACGGGTAAGGCTCGTGGCGGTGTCGCCGGCGGCCTCGAAGCGCATCTCGCCGGAGAAGAGGTTGAAGGCAATGATGCCGGGAACGACGATGACGAACGGGATAATGAGCTTCATGAACGCCGCGAAGACGATGCCTTTCTGGCCCTGCGCGAGGGAGGCCGAGCCGAGGGTGCGCTGCGTGATGTATTGGTTCAGGCCCCAGTAGTAAAAGTTGGGAATCCAAAGGCCTAGGAGAAGGGCGGTCCAAGGCAGGACGCTGTCGGTCGCTGGCAGGAACATGTTCATCCGGGTGGCGTTGAGGTCGAAGAAACGCTCGACCGCGCCGCTGCCGACGGCGAGCTGGACGGTCTCGATGGCGCCGGTCTGGGTGCTGACGACGGTGGTGGCCTCGGTGGCGAGGCCGAGCTTGATGAAGGCAAACCACATGATGACCCCGCCGCCGACGATGAGCGCGCTGCCTTGGATGAGATCGGCCCAGGCGCAGGCCTTGAGGCCGCCAGCGGTGACGTAGAGCATGGCGATCAGGCCGATGATCAGGGAGGCCGAGACCATACTGACCTCATGCCCGGCGCTGCCCGCGAGCGTGGTGATGGTGAGGGCGCCCGAGTAGGTGACCGCGCCCAAAAGCAGCAGGTAGATGAAGATCGTGGCGAAAGCCATGAATGCGCGGGCGCTGCCGCTGAAGCGGTATTCGAGGAATTCCGGCATCGTGTAGATGCCGGCGCGGATGAAGTAGGGCAGAAAGGTGAAGGCGACGACGACCAGCGTGATGGCGGCCATCCACTCGTAGCTGGCGATGGCCAGGCCGACATGGGAGGCGGCGTTGCCGGACATGCCGACGAACTGCTCGGTGGAGATGTTGGCGGCGATGAGCGAGAAGCCGATCAGCCACCAGCTGAGGCCGCGGCCGGCAAGAAAGTAATCCTCGCTGCTGTTGCTCTTCTCACCCCGGCTCTTGATGAGTCCGGTGGCAATGACGACGAGGACAAAAATGATGAAGATCGCGATGTCGATCGGGTAGATACGGAATGGGTCAGTCATGGGAGTTTGGTGTGGAATGGTCGGTTGTGGGTGTTGGTGTGGGAAGTCGGTTGTGCAAACATCAGCAGGGGCTCAGAAAATAGCCCCGTTGGCGAAAAGAAGCGGTGATTCCAGGAATCCGTATGCCTGAGCTGGCTGTCGCATTAATCCACGCTCGGTGTGCCCCATATCCCGAGGGTCAGTGACAAGGCAATGGTCCGTCGCGAGTCGCAGGGACTCTGCCCCGCTGCCGGACCCGGGATTGGATATCAGGGCGAGTTGGATCATGGGGTGCGTGGTGAAATCCATTGCGAGGAAAGAATTTCAAGGGCGGGCGG
>JAUPWC010000059.1 GCA_030916665.1 Verrucomicrobiota bacterium | reverse complement strand
TCAGGTCGCGCACGTGCTGGCGCTCGAAGAACTTCACGCCGCTGGTGATGGTGTAGGGCACGCCGGCGCGGGTGAGCGCGAGCTGCATCTCGAGGGCGAGGTAGTGCGAGCGGTAGAGGACGGCGATCTCGTTGGGCGAGACGCCCTCCTCGTTGACGAGGGCGTGGATGCGCTTGAGGACGAAGGCGGCCTGCTCCTTGTCGTCCATGGCCTGGATGACGGCGGGCTTCTGCCCGTGCTTGCGGGCGGCGCGGAGCTCCTTGTCGAAGTGGCGGCCCTTGGGCTGGGCGTTGAGCACGCCGTTGGCGAAGGCGAGGATCTCGGGCGTGGAGCGATAGTTGGTCTCGATGCGGTGGATGACCGTGCCCTCGTGCCGTTCGGGGAACGACATGATGTTCTCGAAGTCGGCGCCGCGCCACGAGTAGATGCACTGCGCGTCGTCGCCCACGGCCATCACGCGGTGGTGGCTGGCGAGCCGGTCCACGATCTGCGCCTGGATGGTGTTGGTGTCCTGGTATTCGTCCACGAGGACGTGGCGGAAGCGGTGGTTGAAATACTGGGCCACGTCGGGGGCGTCGGTGAGGAGGCGGAGCCAGAGCTCGAGGAGGTCGTCGTAGTCGCAGACCTTGTCCTCGCGCTTCTTGGCGTCGTAGGCGGCGGCGAAGGCGGGGAGGCGGTCGGTGATCTCGGCGTATTGGGGGAAGTTGCGCGAGACCGTGTCGGCGAGGGAGAGCTGGGTGTTGCGGGCGAGGGAGAGGACGCTGAAGAGCGGACCGGGGCGGGGGTTGGTCTTCTCCTTGAAGAAGGTCTTGTCGGTGGACTCGACGGCCTGCTTGAGGAGGGTCTCGGACTCGTCGGCGTCGAGGATGGTGAAGTTCTTGGGCAGGCCGACGGCGTCGCCGAACATGCGGAGCGCGCGGTTGCCGATGGAGTGGAAGGTGCCGCCCCAGAAGCGGCCCGGCTCGATGCCGGTGAGGTCCTGCACGCGGTGGAGCATCTCCTTGGCGGCCTTGTTGGTGAAGGTGAGGAGGAGGATTTCGCCGGGCTTCACGCCCTTGGAGAGGAGGTAGGCGACGCGGTAGGTGAGCGTGCGGGTCTTGCCCGAGCCCGCGCCGGCCAGCACGAGCAGCGGACCCGGCTCGGCCGTGACCGCGGCGAACTGCTCGTCGTTGAGGGCCGCGCGGAAGTCGATGGGCGGGACGCCAGCGGGAGCGTGCGGGTGGTCGGGAGAATCGAGGATGAAGTCGGACACGTTGAAGGCAGAAGGCAGAAGGAAGAAGGAAGAGGGGGGAAGACAAAAGGCGATTGGCCCACGGAACACACGGAATACACAGAAACCGACCCGATTTTCATTCTTCCGTGTATTCCGTGTGTTCCGTGGGCGGTGATTTTGCCTGGGTGTTGGAATCAGAATGCTTTCGACGGGCTGGCGGTGATGCTCTTTGCTCGCGGGCATGGCTACCGACAGCACGCAGAACCGGGGTTGTGGTTACGTGGTTTCCGTCGTGCTGCTGCTGGGCGGCGGCGGGTTGCTCAGCCTGGCGGCGTCGCAGCTGCGTCGGTCGGGGCACGAGCTGACTCCCGAGGCGCTCGTGCCGGGTGTCATCGGGGTGCTGATGATCGTGGGCGCGTTTTTCCTCTGGCGGCTGGCGGGGCGTTTTTCCGGCGAGGCCAAGGCCGAGGCGGCGCGCAAGGCGCAGT
This sequence comes from Verrucomicrobiota bacterium, assembly GCA_030916665.1. Classification (GTDB taxonomy): domain Bacteria; phylum Verrucomicrobiota; class Verrucomicrobiia; order Opitutales; family Opitutaceae; genus Lacunisphaera. Next base: position 1,904 of record JAUPWC010000059.1, on the reverse strand, counting down.
TCCCCGACCAGCCGTGGAAGTGGAAGAAGGAGTGGGCGGGTCCGGCCATCGCGGCCGATTCGGAAGCGGGCACGGTCGTGATCTGGTTTTTTGCCCTGTTCTGGAACGTCATCAGCTGGACCGCGACGGGCGCCCTGCTCAGCAAGGGCATCAGCAAGCCGGGCGAATATTTCGTGTTCCTGTTCCCGGTGGTCGGCCTGCTGCTGTTGTGGGCCGCGATCTACCAGACCATGCGGGCGCGCAAATACGGCCGCGCGCGCTTCGTGCCGTCGTCGCTGCCCGGCGTGATCGGCGGCTACCTCGGCGGCGTGATCGAGGTGCCGGCGAACGTCACCCCGGAGGCCGACGCCCGGATCGCGCTGAAGTGCATCCGCCGCGAGGTGCGCGGCAGCGGCAAGAACCGCAGTGTGCGCGAGAACGTGCTCTGGGAGCGCGAGGAACTGATCGCGCGCGACAAGTGGGCGGCCGGTGCCGGCGGCACACGCATCCCCGTGCTCTTCTACATCCCGGCCGGCCAGCCGCAGACGGACGCCAGCGACCGCAACAACGAGATCATCTGGCGGCTGTCCGCCTCGGCCGCGACGGTTGGCGTGGACTTTGCCACGGGATTCAAGGTGCCGGTCTTCGCCACCGGCGAGACCGCGGCCCCGCCCGAGGCCGGCGCGCCCGTGCTCGAGGAATACACGCCGGTGACGCTCGACGCGTCCGCGCTGGCGGCCTGCGGCGTGCGGCGGGAGGGCGACACGTTTCATTTCAACACAGGACACCTGCCGGGCACGCGGCTGATGACGGCGCTGCTGATGCTGGGTTTCGCGGGCCTGTTTGCGTGGTTCGTGAAGGCCGCCGTGCCGGTGCCCGTCTGGTTCTTCACGCTCTTCTTTGCCGCGATCATCGCGCTGTTCGCTTTCGACGTGTGGTTCGCGCGTTTTGAGCTGCGGATCGAGGTGGGTGACGTGGTGGTGACGCAACCGCGGCCCTGGGGCACGAAGGTCACGCGCGTGCCGCGCACCGAGGTCGCGGCGGTGCGGCCCGAGAAATCGATGTCTTCCGGCGAGAGCCAGTATTACCGGCTGAAGCTCGAGGGCGCGCAGGCCGCGCCCGGGATGCCGGGAGCGGAGGAGTCGTTTCTCGTGCGCAAGGCCCGGGAAATGGCCGAGGCGAAGGCGAAGCAGACCGGTCGGTCGCTTCCGCCCGAACTGGCGGCGCAGCTGGCGAACCGGCCGAAGTTTTCCGTCGTGTTCGCGAAGCACGTGCCCGGCCAGACGAAGGCCGAGGCGATCGGCGCCCTCGTGCTGGCGGCGGTGCGCGGGAAGTGAGCTGTAGGGCGGGGTCGCTGAAGCAGAGATGAACGACTTCGGGTAGGGGCCGATCTCCGAGCGGCCCGGCCGCATGGGCGAATACCACCGGCCCGCCCGGAGGTCGGGCCCTACCAGCGTCGTCATCGCGTTAGATCGCGCGGTCGCGCAGCGACAACGTGGACGGGGGGCGTGGAAGTCCACGCTTTCGCCCAGGCGCTCAAGCCTGGCTACACGATTCTTAAATCCGGAATCCGCTATCGGCCTGCTGTTTTGTAGACCTGCGCGGGAGCGCAGGGACAGGAATTCACGGCCGCACGGGAAAATCCAGCTGCTCCCGCAGCGGGCCACACAGGCAATCGCGGAATCCGGGTTAAAAAGGCTCCACCCTCACAGCAGCGTGTAGGCGATGTTCACGCCGGCGGTGACGATCGAGACCATGCTCATCAGCTTGATGAGGATGTTGAGGCTCGGGCCGGCGGTGTCCTTGAAGGGGTCGCCGACGGTGTCGCCGATGACCGCTGCCTTGTGCCGCTCGGAGCCCTTGCCCATGTTCTTGGCGTGGTCGCGCTTCTGCTCCTCGACCTGCTTCTTGGCGTTGTCCCACGC
>JAUPWC010000594.1 GCA_030916665.1 Verrucomicrobiota bacterium | reverse complement strand
GTCAACACGCACGACATGCGCGGCCTGCCGATCTGGGAGCTGGAGACGCTGGCGCACCACGAGGCCATCCCCGGCCATCACATGCAGATCGCGATCTCGCAGGAACTGGAAAACATGCCCAAGTTCCGGCGCTTCGGCGGCTACAACGCCTACGGCGAAGGCTGGGCGCTCTACGCGGAATATTTCCCCAAGGAGTTCGGTTTCTATCAGGACCCCTACCAGGACTTCGGCCGGCTCTCCGACGAGCTCCTGCGCGCCGTGCGCCTCGTGGTGGACACGGGCGTGCACACCAAGAAGTGGACGCGCCAGCAGGTGCTGGATTATTTCGGCGCCAACACCGCCGCCTCCGCCGTCGAGACGCTGGCCGAGACCAACCGCTACATCGTGTGGCCCGGCCAGGCCACCGGCTACAAGGTCGGCATGATTAAGATCCTTGAGCTGCGCGAACTGGCGAAGCGGGAGCTCGGCGCGAAGTTCGACCTGCGTGCCTACCACGACCTCGTGCTCAAGAACGGCGCCCTGCCGATGAGCCTGCTCGAAGAGAACGTCCGCGCGTGGATCGCCGCGCGAAAGGGCTGAACTGTAGGGCGGCATCTCCGAATGCCGCCTTGGCTAACTCGGACTGGATTTAACCACAGAGACACGAAGGCACGAAGCAAGGCTGTCGAGTCGCGACCCGGTCCCTCTTTGTGTCTCGGTTCCTTTGTGGTTCATGCTGCTGGGAGGGCTTGTTGCCACTCGTTGTCTCCGCGGCGATTTGCGGATTGAACCCACTGCCGGGCCACCTACGTTCACCGGCAAGCAAGGCGGATCGGGTTTGGGCCGGATCTGAATGTCGCCAAGGCACAGTGCATCCGACAAAAACTATGAATTGATGGCGCCACGTTCCGTGGCCCCGAAAATACCCGGCCAACTATGAAGACCCCCACCATTATCGTGAGACTCGGCGGACTCTACCTGCTGGCAACCAGCGGCGTCGGTCTGGTTCAGCTAAACAAGGCGCGGCAGATGGCCGCCCAGTTTGGCATGAACCAGAATCAGATCACCGGCGATATCCAGCTTTACCTCTGGCTCGGTCTGTTCGTGGGCCTGGCGGCCACGGCATTTGCCGGTCCGCTTGCGAGGATTCTGACTTTCGATGCGGAACCCCGGGAGCCGTCGGTGGACCTCAGCGCGCGGTTGCTCGGGGGGAAGTGATCAGCGGAAGCAGGATGCAGAAGGCATCGCTTATACTTCTCTTGGGCGCATAGTGCCTCGCGGGCTGTCAGTCGGTCGAAAGTCAGAAGCGGCTTTTCGTCCGCATGCACGATTCCGAGGTAGGGCGCCCATTTTATGAGCACGAAAGGCGGGTAATGAAGGAAGTGAATATCAGTGATTCCCTTTCGGAGTTTGTGCCTGAAGCGATTCCAAGTGGACGCGCGGTAGTTGCGTGGATAGTCGATACTTCTAGGCGCGGTCCTTACCTTCACTCCAATGGCGTGACGTTCCAGATTGAAGGCATGAAGAAGTCGTGGCGCTTGCTGGGAGATCCGGAGCAGGCTCTCACGAAGATTACTGGTGGGGGTCATGGGGAAGACTCCGTTCTCAGATGCCCGAACCAACGGGCTGCATTGAAGAAGCCGATCCGGCCGGTCGGAGATCGGCCCTACTTCAACCCCAGCTCCCGCGCCAGCCACGCCACACGGTCGGCGGCGACTTCGGGGGAATGGAGACCGTGATCGGCATCGTAGGTGGCCAGTTGCCTGCGCGGGCCGGCGGCGGCGTAGAATTCGGCGGCTTCCTCGGCGGTGACGTAGAAATCCTTGCTCGCGAATTGGAAGAACACCGACGCGGGGGCGAGCTTCCCCACGAAGAGCACGGGGTCGATGGTGGCGAGCTGGGCCTTGTAGGCGGCGAGCTCCTTGGGCTGCTGGCGGAAGAGGAACCAGTCCACGAAGTGCGGCGTGGGCGCCATGAACACACAGGTCTTGGCGCGGCGGTCCAGCGCCTCGGCCATCATCCCATACATCGCGCCGAAGTCGTGTCCGACGAAGGCCACGCGCGCGGGATCGATGCCGGGTTGGGCGAGCAGCAGGTCCATGGCGCGGCGCAGCTCGATGACTTGGCGGATGGCGTGAGCAAAGTCCTCCTCGGGGACGCGGTTCTTATACCAGTCGGGTTCGGCCCACATGCCCTCGACGAGCAGCGACACCACGCCGCGGCCCGCGAGCGCCACGGCCTCGTCGAGAAACTGCGTGCGGTTGGTCGTCTTGGGATCGCCGAGCCAGTGGACGTAGAGGATGGCGGCGTGTGGGCCGGCGCCGCTTGCGGGTGAGACGAGGAAGGCCTTCACCGGTTTGTCGGCGGGCGTGAAGGTGAGGTCGCGCACGAGGGCGGCGCTACGCGTCTCGCGTCCGGCCTCCTGTAGGTTGAACGGGGCGGATTTGTCGTAGGCGAAGAGGTCGGGGGATGGGGCGGCGGCGGTGGCGGAGGACAGGAGACAGAAGACGGAGAACAGAAAACAGAGAACGGAGGACGGTGGGCGAAGTCGGGATGGGGTGTGCATCGGCGGGGGTAGGTTCACTTTTCAGAAATCACGGCGATGAGCTCGACCTCGATCACCTGGTCGGGCTCGTAAAGGCGCACGACTTGCACCCAAGTCGCGGCGGGGAAGTCCTTGCCGTAGTAGGCGCGACGGACGGGTAGGTTGGCTTTGAGAGCCTCGATATCCGTCGTGTAGATGTTCTCCTTCACGACGTCCTTCAAGGTGAGGCCATGCGCTTTGAGCTGCTGCACGAGGTTGTCGTAGGTCTTGCGGATGGCATCGGGCATGGCGCCGCTTTCGGCCCAGCCGGAGAGGTAGAGGCAATTGCCGGCGCGGACGACCTGCCGGTAGCCGATGTCGTCCTCCCAGTCGCCCTGCTTGAAGCGTTTGATTTCGGTGCCGGCGAAGGCGGGCAGGGTGAGCACAGCGCCGAGCGCGAGCAGGCGGAGGAGTTTCATGGGCATGGAATGATGCAACACCGCCGGGCAGGCAATCCCGTCGCGATGAGCTGCAGGAATTACCCACATCAGGCAAACTTGTAGGGGTGTGGCTTGACCACGCCCGCGGGCGCGCGCAAGGCACGCCCCTACTTGGACACGCGCCGCAGGTTGTCGCACACGATGGCGGCGGCGACGGCGGCGTTGAGGGACTCGGCGCCGCCGTATTTTGGAATTGTAATATAATACGTCACAAAGGGCCGGACGGCGTCGGAGATGCCGCGGCCCTCGCTGCCGATGACGATGACGGCGTCGCGCAGGGGCGTGAGCGCGTGGACGGCGTCGCCCTGGAGATCGCAGCCGAGCACCGGCACCTTCACGCTGGCGAAAGCTGTGGCCAGCGGCAACGTATGCGCGTCGACCCGGGCGAAGGAGCCCATGCTGGCGTTGACGACTTTCTGGGAGAACAGGTCGGCGCAGTCGGGTGAGAGCAGCACGCGGTCGCAGGCGAACCAGTCGGCGATGCGCAGGAGCGTGCCGACGTTGCCGGGGTCCTGGATGCCGTCGAGGGCGAGGGTCAGCCCGCGGTCGAGCGCGCCGGCGGCGAGCGGAGGGCGCGTGATCTTGCCCACGGCGAGCACGCTCGCCGGGGTGGGGTAGTGACTGAAGCGGGCCATCTCGTCGGCGGTCACATCGACGGTGCGCGCGCCGGTCCAGGCCGGGGTGGCGTAGATGTCCACGAGGGGAAACTTCGCACCCAGCAGTTCGCCCACGACCTTCTCGCCCTCGACCACGAAGAGCCCGGCCGCCTCGCGGTGCTTCTTCTCCTGCAGGGAGCGCAGGCGCGTGATCTCGGCTTTGGTGAGGGGCATGCGGGCGAGCAAACAGGCGCGGCGGACGCAAGGCAATCGCGGCATTCAAGGTAGGGCGAATCCTCCGGATGAGCCGCGGCTCGTCGGGACGACTCGCCCTACCCGCAAACCGCGGTTTGTGACGGCCGTGTTTCGTGCGGGTTAAGATTCCGCGACGGACGTGGTCGCGCGTTGACCGCGGTTTTTCGGCGCGTGCAGGGTCGCGGCTGACTTATGCAAACCAAGAACTCCCGCGCGGACTCCCGCGCCTTTTCCCTGTTTCTGCGCGCCGCCGGCGCGGCGCTCGCCCTGATCGGCGCTTCTCTGCTCGCCCAGACGGCCGGATCGCTCGGCGGTCGCGTGACCGACGCCTCGACCGGACTGGCGCTCTCCGGCGCGCGCGTGACGCTGGCCGGCACCGACCTGGAGACCTACACCGGCACGGCCGGCGACTATTCCTTCGCGGGCGTGCCTCCCGGCAGCTACAGCGTCGAAGTGAACTACGTCGGCTACCCGGGCGTCGCCCGCAGCGTCGAGGTCAACGGCGCCACGCGGCTCAACGTCGCGTTCAACAGCGAGACGGTCGAGCTGGACAAGCTCGTGATCGAGGGCGCCGCCGTCGGCACGGCCCGCGCCATCAACCAGCAGCGCGCCGCCGCCACGCTCACGAACATCGTCGCTTCCGACGAGATCGGCAATTTCCCCGACCAGAACGCCGCCGAGGCGATCCAGCGCATCCCCGGCATCTCGCTCTACCGCGACCAGGGCGAGGGCCGCTACATCGTGCTGCGCGGGCTCAACTACACCTTCACCTCCGTGAAGGTGAACGGCGGCTCCTTCGCCGGCGCCGACCTCGGCGAGCGCGCCACCGCGCTCGACGTGATCCCCGCCGACGCGCTCGCGGCCATCGAGGTCACCAAGGTCCCCACGCCCGACATGGACGGCGAGGGTCTGGGCGGCCAGGTGAACATCAAGACGAAGAGCCCCTTTGAGCACGACGGCCTCGCCGCGAGTTTCAGCGCGCAGGGCCAGTTCGCCGACCAGAGCGGCGAATACAGCAGCAAGTTCAACGGCTACGTCTCGCAGCGTTTCGGTGCGGACAAGCAATACGGCTTCCTCATCGCGCCGACCTGGCAAGAGCGCAAGTTCGGCTCCCACAACTTCGAGACCGGCGGCGCCTGGACCTCGCCGTCCGAAAACGGCACGCCGTTCTACGTCGCCGAGGCGCTGGAGTTCCGCGACTACGTGATCAACCGCGAGCGCTACGGCGTGAACGCCGCCTTCGAGGCGCGGCCCGAACCCGGCACCGTGTTCTACGTCCACGGCGGCTACAACCGGTTCACCGACACCGAGAGCCGGCACCTCACGATTTTCGATTTTGCCGAGGGCACGCTGAACACGGCCTCGGTCACGGCTGACTCGGCCACCTACACGGCGCTCCGCCGCTACGGCCGCCGCCTGCGCATCCGCGAAAAGGACCAGGACGTTTCCACCGTCATGGCCGGCATGGAGCGCCAGACCGGCGCCTGGAAGTTCGACGTGCAGGCCGGTTACACGAAGGGCGACGAGCGCCGTCCCGACGAGATCGTCGCCCGATTTCGCCGCAACACCCGCGACGCCAGCATCCGCTACGACACCGCCGGCGCCTATAACCTCAGTGTCACCCAGCTCGCTGGCGCCAGCTTCTTTGAGCCGTCGTCCTACGCGTTCCAGCGCGTGGACCTCGCGAACGAGTCGGGTAGCGAGACCGAGAGCGACCTCGGCCTTAATGCCCGCTACGATTTCACGGGCAGCCCGGCCTGGGTGAAGTTCGGCGCGCTGCTCCGCAACAAGGAGAAGGAGTCCGAGGGCGAGGTCTATGAGCTCGGCGCCGCGCCCTCGTCGTTCACCTTCGTGAATCTCGCGGAGCCGGCCAGCGACTATCCCTATCTGCGGGTGCCGCGGATCAGCACGGCGGCCGTGAAAGAAGCCTTCTACTCGAACCGCGGCGCCTTCACCGGCGGCCGCGTGTTCGAGGACAGCGAATTCGAGGACTTCGAGATCGGCGAGGATGTGCTGTCCGGCTACGTCATGGGCGGCTCCCAGTTTGGCCGGTTGAACATTCTCGGCGGCGTGCGCGTGGAGCGCACGAAGTTCGAGACCACCGGCAACGAGCTGGACCTCGTCAACGAGGTCGCGACGCGCCGCACTGCCTCGCGCAGCTACACCAACGTCCTGCCCGGCGTCCATTTCCGCTACGACGTGGACAAGAACCTGGTGTTCCGCGCCTCCTGGTCCAACTCCCTCGCGCGGCCCTCGTTTGGCGACACCGCCTTCCGTTCGCTCGTGAACAGCGACGACCTTGAGGTCACCCGCGGCAACCCGGCTCTCGAGGCCCTTGAGGCGGTGAACTGGGACGCCTCGGTCGAATATTACCTGCCCTCGCTCGGCGTCGTTTCCGCCGCCGTGTTCCACAAGCAGATCGAGAACTTCTCCTACGAATACGAGGACCCGACTCCGCTGGTCATCAACGGCGACAGTTACGACCTGACCACCTATGCCAACGGTTCCGACGGTTCGATCACCGGTGTCGAGCTGGCCTACCAGCAGCAGCTGCGGTTTCTGCCCGCGCCGTTCGACGGTCTCGGCGTGATGGCCAACATCACCTTCCTCGACAGCGAGGCGACCTACCCGACGCGCCCCGGCGAGGACGTGCCGTTCATCGGCCAGAGCGACCGCACTGGCAATCTCGGCCTCACCTACGAGAAGGCCGGTCTCTTCCTGCGCCTCGCGCTGAACTTCCGCACCGAGCGCCTGCGCGAGGACGAGCCGCTCGGCGGCGAAGCTTGGCAGGATCTCTACGTGGACGACTTCAAGCAGCTCGATTTCACCGGCCGCTACAAGCTCACCAAGAACTGGGAGCTCTACGGCGAAGTGCTGAACATCACCGACGAGCCGTTCCGCGTCTTCCTCAAGAGCCCCGGCGCCAACCAGGGCAACCGCCTCGGCCAGGTCGAGGAATACGGCTGGAGCGCCAACTTCGGTCTTCGCTGGAAGCTCTGAGTTCGCCAACCTGATCGGAATTGTAGGGCGGGGTCTCCGAACCCCGCCTGATTCGGGTGT
>JAUPWC010000593.1 GCA_030916665.1 Verrucomicrobiota bacterium | reverse complement strand
GCCCACCGCGCTCGGCGCAGCCGCCCAGGCCTCGGCTCCCGCGGGTGAGGCGCCGGCCGCCGCCCCCGCCGAGCAGGAGATCAAGCTGCCCGCCGTCACCATCCGCCGCGAGGCGCCGAAGGTCGGCCGCAACGATCCGTGCCCCTGCGGTTCCGGCAAGAAGTTCAAGAACTGCCACGGCGCCTGAGCGCCGGCTCTGCCGCCATGATCCGCATCATCGGTTTTGACGCCGACGACACGCTCTGGCGCAACGAGGACATCTTCGAGCGCGCCCATGAGCGTTACCGGGCGCTGCTCGCACGCCACCATCCGCCGGCCGAGGTGGACCGCGTGCTCTTCGCCGCGGAGATGCGCAATCTCGGACTCTACGGCTACGGGGTGAAGGGCTTCACCCTGAGCTGCGTCGAGGCCGCCGTCGAGCTCACGCAGGGCAGGGTCACCGGCCCGGAAATTGCCGAGATCATCGCCACCGGCCGCGAGATGCTCGCGCATCCGGTCGAGCTGCTGGCCGGTGTCGCCGAGGTGGTGCCGCAGCTCGCGCGCGATTACCGTCTGCTGCTCATCACCAAGGGCGACCTGCACCACCAGGAGCGCAAGGTCGCCGCCTCCGGCCTCGCCGCGCACTTCCACGCGTTGGAGATCGTGAGCGAGAAGGACAGTGACGCCTACAACCGCATCCGGCAGCGGCATGGGCTCGCGTGGGAGGAGTTCGTGATGGTCGGCAACTCGCTCAAGTCCGACATCCTGCCCGTGCTCCAGCTTGGCGGCGCGGGCGTGCATGTTCCTTATCACCTCACCTGGCAGCACGAGCAGGTCGAGGCGGCGCCGGGCGATCAGCCGCGCTTCCGCCGCATCGAGCGGCTGGTCGATCTGCCGGCAGTGGTGGCGGGGCTTTGAACATGGCCGTGACCTCCGATCCGAATGATCCCTATGCGCCGCAGCCCACGGTGTGGCAGCGCCATCCGCAGCTGGCCTGGGGACTGACGGCGTTTGTGTGGACTGCGGTCTTCACGATCGCGGCGTTTCCGCCGGCCAATGGCGGCGAGGCCGCCTACATCTTTGCGGGCGCGGCCCTGCTGTGGGCCTATCGCCGCCCGGATTTGAAAACCTATGCGCTGGCGGTACTCGGCGCGCAGGTCGTGTCTTGGACGTTTCTCCTCGGCTGGCTGCATCATGTCACCTGGGCCGGTCTGCTGCTGCTCGGGCCCTTTGTCGGTCTGCTCACCGGCCTGTGGTTTCTCGCGGCGTGGTGGGTGATTCCGAAACTGGCCGGGCATCGGGCTGGTGTTCGCATCTTTTCCCTGCTGGGACTCGCCGCGCTCTGGGTTCTGCTGGAGTGGCTGCGCGGCGTGATCTTCGGCGGCTTCCCATGGCTGCCCCTGGCGGCGAGCCAGTGGCAGCGTCCGTTGATCCTCCAGAGCGCCTCCCTCGCGGGCGCGTGGTCGGTGAGCTTCGTGCTGGTGCTCTTCAACCTCGGCGTGGCCGCCTACGCGCACCGCATCTTCTTCGAGGGTGCCACGGGTTTGCGCAAGCGCAGCCCGGAGTTCATGGCCGCGCTCATGCTGCTCGTGCTCAGTTCCTTTCCGTTCCTTGGGGACATGTCCGCCACTCGCCCGGCCAAGCTGGCGCGCGTGGCGCTCGTGCAGCCCTACATTCCGCAGGACCAGAAGTGGGATGACCGGTTCGCCACCCAGGTGCTCGACACATTGGAAAAGGTGACCGTGGCCGCCAACGACCGGGGCGCGCCGGATTTCATCGTCTGGCCCGAGGCGGTCACGCCGTGGCCGCTTTATCGCGATCCCAACGTGCGCCCCTGGCTGGAGCTTCTGGCCAGGCGCACGGGCAAGCCGCTGCTGCTGGGCTGCGTGGCCGCCGACCTGCCGGGTGACGCGCCCGACACCTGGCGCAACGGCGCCTTTTTGGTGAGCCCGCTCGACGGGCTTTCCGACCGGAGATACACCAAGCGCAAGCTGGTGCCATTCGGCGAGTATGTGCCGCTGCGCGGGGTCTTCGGCTGGCTGGAAAAGGTTACGCCCATCGGCGGCGATTTCACCCCGGGCATAAGCTCCGCGCCGCTGTCGGTCCCGACCGGTGTCGGTCGCGTGCCGGTCGGCGTGCTGGTCTGCTACGAGGATATTTTCCCGAAACTGGCCCGCGAGAGCGTGGAGTCGGGCGCCGAGGTGCTGGCCGTGCTGACCAACAACGCGTGGTTCGGCGAGGGCGGGGCGGCCCACCAGCATGCGTCGCACGCGGTGCTGCGGGCGGTGGAGAACCGCCGGCCGGTGCTGCGGGTCGGCAACGGCGGCTGGAGCGGCTGGATCGACGAGCACGGCCGCATCCGCGCCACCGTGCGCAACGACGAGGAGAGCATCTATTTTCGCGGCGCGCAGACCGTCACGGTCAACCGCGACACCCGCTGGCAGGGGCGGCAGACTTTCTACACGCAGCGTGGAGACTGGTTTGTCGCCGTCTGCGTGGCGCTGGTCATCGGCGCCTACTACCGCGTGATCACGCTGAAACCCGCACCACTCCGGCCGGCGGGCGAAGCGGTGTTCTAGGGCGCGAACAGCACGCAGACCGCTTGCGGCACTTTCAGCGTCTGCGTGGTGCGGGTGAGGCGGCCGGTGGCGGCGTCGCGGGCGAAGACCGTGACGTTGTCGCTGTCGCGGTTGCCGCAGACGAGCCAGCGGCCGTCGGGCGACAGGTTGAAGTTGCGCGGGTGTTTGCCGCCGGTGGGCACGATCTCGACGAGGCTCAGCTTGCCGGAGGCGGCGTCGCGCGAGAAGACGGCCAGGCTGTCGTGGCCGCGGTTCGAGCCATAGACGAAACGCTCGTCGGGGCTCAGGCGAATCTCGGCGCAGGTGTTCTCGCCGGTGAAATCGTCCGGCAGGGTGGCGACGGCTTGCACGCGGGTGAGTGCGCCGGTGGCGGCATCGACGCTGAAGGTTTCGACGCTGCCGTTCAGCTCGCCGATGACGTGGAGGAATTTTCCGTCCGACGTGAATTTGCTGTGGCGCGGGCCGGCGCCGGGCAAGGACGCGGCCTCGCCCGCGGGCGTGAGGGTGGCCGTAGCCGGGTCGAGCTTGTAGTGAACGACGCGGTCGAGGCCGAGGTCGCAGATATAGACGAAGCGGTTGTCGGGCGAGAAAGTGACCGAGTGCGGGTGGGGCTTGTCCTGCCGTTTGGTGTTGGGGCCGAGCGTGCCGGTGTGCGGGAGGAACGTGGTGCGGGCGCCGAGGGAGCCGTCGGCCTTGAGCGGAAACGACGCGACGTAACCACCGCTGTAGCTGATGACCGCCGCCGTGCGGCCGGTGGCGTCGATCCCAACGTGGGTGAGGCCGATGCCGCCGGTGGACTCGGTGTTGAGCTTGGTCAGCGTGCCGGCGGCCGGGTCATAGCGGAAAGCGGTGAGCGCGCCGCCGGGCCGGCCGTTGACACTGTCGCTCTCGCTCAGGGCGTAGAGCGTGCGACCATCGGGATGCCACGCCAGGAAGGTGGGGTTGGGCGTCTCGGCCACGAGCACGGGCTCGCTGAGCGTGCCGGTCGCAGAATCGAGCCGCACGGCGTAGATACCGCGGCTTTCGCCGTTGGCCGGGGTGTAGGTGCCGAGAAAGATGAGCAGACCGGTCGTAAGGGCCATCACACTGGGAGAGAGGGGGAATCCCGTGCCTTTGGCAAGGGCGCGGGTACGGACCTTGGCTTGCTTTGATTGCGGCAGGATTCAAGCCCCGCCTCCGGGCATCGTTCGTATGACGGTGGTCCTCAGCGCCCGGTTTTTCAAGTAGGCCCGGATATCGTCGTGACTGACAGGAAACTGGATTTTTCAGGACGGATCATCGACTCACTCAGGGTTTACGGGGTTGGGGCAACTTGGGCGGACATGGCGAAGAAAGGCCTCACCGAGAGGCAACAACCCGCGGAGCGCAGCTCCCGAGATGGGCGCGCCTTGCCGGCTAGCCCAGGAGTCGGTTCACCGCCTGCACGATTTCCGCGTAATCAAACGGCTTGTTGATGGTGCCGGATACCCCGGCTTGTTGGAGTGCGGTCGAAGTTTCGTCATCGATCCGTCCGCCCATGACCAATATCGGCACCTCGGGTGAGCGCTGGCGGATCTCGCGCAGCAGGGTCAGGCCATGCATCCCGGGCATGTTAAGGTCGGTGATGACCAGGCCCGTCTCCAGGCGATGTCGGACGAACAACTCCAGGCCTTCGTCGCCGTTCTTTGCCACCAGCACCTTGAAGGAGAGGCGTTCCAGAGAGCGTTGCAGGAGATTGCGGATGGTCGGTTCGTCCTCCACCACGAGGATGTTTCGGCCGTTGATCTTTTTCTCCGTCGGGCGGCTCTCGGCCGGCGCGTCGGGCACCGGCGTCTGATCCGTGTATGGCAAGATCAGGCTGAAGCATGCCCCCTCGCCGGGAGCGGAGCTGGCCTTGATCATACCGCCGTGGCCGCGCACGATTCCGAGGGAGGACGAAAGCCCGAGGCCGGTGCCCTTGTCCACCGCCTTGGTCGTGAAAAAGGGATCGAAAATCTTGTCGAGGACCTCGGCCGGAATGCCCGTGCCGGTGTCCATGACGTCTATCCGCACGTGGTTGCCGGGTGTCGCCCCCGGCCAGACGGTCACATCGGCGGGCGCAAGCCGAAGCGTGCTTGCCTTGATGGTGATCGTGCCGCCATTGGGCATGGCGTCCCGCGAATTGACCAAAAGGTTGAGGAAAACCTGATGAAGCTGGGTCGGGTCGCCGATCAGGCTGGGCAGGGCGGCCGGCAGATCCAGCACGACGCGGATCGACTTGGGAAAGGTGCTCGCGACGATCCGGTTCGAGTCCTCGATGAGCTGCTTCAGATCGATCGGGGTGCGCTCGCCTTCGTAACCCCGGCCGAATGTGAGCAATTGGCGGAGGATGTTGGCGGCCCTTCTGACGCTGGATTGCACGGTGCTCAATACCGTGCGATCCGGCAGCTGCCGGTTCTGCTGCAGGTCATCGAGCATGAGCACGATCGGGGTCAGCATGTTGTTGATGTCATGGGCCACCCCTCCCGCGAGGGTGCCGAGACTCTCCAGGCGCTGGGCGCGGAGCTGCTTCTGCACCGTTTCCCGCCGTTCGCTGATATCCCGGGCCACCACGACGGTGAGCTGTTGGGCCGATTTTCCCGTGATGGTCTGCTCGCGTATTTCCACCTCCACCAGCTTTCCGTCCGCCCGGCGTAGCCAAGTGCCGTCGGTGATCCCGGCGGGAGGGGGTGCCAGGTGTTTTTCCAGTCCGCTTTCCTGCAGCGTGCCCGGGGCGGCGCCGAGCAGCCGGGTGGCGCCGTGGTTGACGTGCTGGATCCGGCGATTGCTTGCATCGATGATGAACACCGCTTCGTCAATGGCGTTGAACGCCTGGTAAATCTGACGAAGGGTATCCTCCTGACGGAAGTGAGCATCGATCATCCGCCCCAGGTTGCCGAACTCGCCCGGGGATTGGATGAGGGGCGCCAAGGGCGATGCATCGTGCAGGCGCAGGCTGGCTTCGAGCAACCCGAGCGGCTTCAGCACCCAGGTCCGGATCGCGAAGAAGAGGACGGCAATGACGGAGAGACTGAACACCGCGAGCAGGATCATGTCCTGGCGGGCGTCGCGTCGGGCGAGGACCAGGTTCGGGTCGCGCTTCTCGACCTGCAGCCAGCGGAGGGTCTCGCCGCGAATGTTTCGAAAGGGCAAGTCGGCGACCACGGTTTCCAGATCGGTGGGCTTCTTTGGCGTGCTGACCAAGCTCACCTCGGCATTCATCAGCTTGCCGAGTTTTTTCAGGTGAACTTCGCGCCAGATCCGCGTGTTGCTGAACCATCCCATGGGGGCCGACACCTCGATGGTCCGATCGGAGGGGCGGATCGGAGCAAGACGCACTTCCAGCAGGCCCCCATCAAACTCGTCATAAAAATGCATGTAATCCATGCCGGTGGGGAGGTGCCCCTTGAAGGTCTCGAGCAGGTGGGCGGTGGCAGCCTGGTTGTCCGGCAAGACTCCTCCTGAATGGACCAAGGTGCCATTAGGGGCGAGGACCACGATCAGATCCACCTCGTGGGTGGAGAAACCCGTTTCGATGTTGCTCCGCCACCATTCCGGATTGGGGTTGCGCACGAAGGCCACCATTTCATCCCAAGGCGAATAGTCCTCATTCATCACCCGCACGGGTTGGCTGATCAATTCCACCTGGCTGCTGGCGAGTTCAACCATCGCCGATTGCACCTGCTTCTGCAAGGCGACCAATTTGTCGTTCTCCAGCCTGTCCTGCAGCCACAGTCCGCCGACCAGCAATGAAAACAGGGCCAGAATCAGGGTGATTAGGCGAAAGTGAAGAGACATGGGTATCGCCCTTACATCGGCACAATCGAGAGCGGCATGAATTCGATTTCCCAAAATGACAGGAAGCGGGAATTTTCAGGAAGAATCGTCGAATCACTCAGGGTTCAGTGTCGCCAGGCAGGAAGCCGCCAAGAAGAACCCGAACGACACTCCGCCCGACATCGCGGCGGAGGCGGCGGGGGTGCGGCGATTGCGACACGAGCCGGGCCTGCTCAAACCGCCCAACGTGGAGCCCATTAATTTTTTCTGCAGGCGGCGAAGACACCCGGCGAAGTGGCCAAGACGATGCTGTTCGTGCTGCTCTGTGTGGTCGCGATGGCCGGGCTGATCATTTTCGGGGGCGAAAAGGTGCAAAAGTTGCCGGAATTTTCCAAGCTATCGGCCTGGGTGGGCTGATCATTCCCGCGATGTGGGCCACCGGGCGCGCGTGGGAGGCGATGGGCGAAGGCGCCCGCGACGTCTGCCGTATGCCGGTTCGCTTCTGGCCGCTCACGTTGGTTGCCCTGCTGTTTGCGCTCGGCGCGCTGAAGATGCTCTTGGGTCGGGTTACCTGATCTTGGCTTCGCCCTTGGGGGTGAGGGCGTAGCCTTTTTCGGCGCGCCGGTGGGCGATGAGGCCCTCCTTGATCCAGGCGGCCAGCTGCTTCTTGTCCACGGTCCGGGCCTAGCGCTCCGGGATCGTGCCGTCGGAACCCATGAACAGGGTCTTCAGCTGGAAGGCCTGTTGGGATTTCGGCGGAGTCATGGGCTTTGGGGGGCTGACTGATTGGTCAATAGTCAGACGTGGAGTTGTTGGTTCGGCTCTCAGCGCTCCCTCTGCTCCAAAATGGCATCGGTTAATTCCTCATACTCATCCAGAGCTTTGTCACTCAAATGAAGAAGAGTCTTCTGGCGGCGAGCTCGTAGATCGGCCTCGAGGTCGGCGGTGGACGTTCTCCGGCCGCGATCGGCATGGCGTTATCGAAGTTTGACGATGCACGCATGCAGTTTTTCGGGCACCTCTTCCCCACGCGGCAGCCATTCGGGGTTTAGGTGCCGAGGAAGATGAGCAGGCTGGTGGCGAGGGGCATGGGCTATAGAAGCGCAAAAACGCTTCCGGTTGGCAAGGGCGGGAGGACGTTTACCGTTGGTCCAGTCGCAGGAGCAAGCCCTGGCTGATCTCTTACGCTTGGCCTTGCTCCCCCTTACCAGGCGTAATCCAGACGCAGACCAAGGAGCGGCTCGGCTTCGCTCTCGTCTTCCACAGGAACGCCGCGGCGGTAGTCAAACTCGGAGCCGTCGCTCGACGACGCGGCCGTTACGTTGATGACTTCATTAAAGGTTGTGACGTCTATGGGGCCAAAGGAGATCCGATATTCATCGCGAACGTTCTACTGGCCGTAAGCGCTGTTGCGACCGACATTGCGCGCCGTGATCTCCTTCGAGTAACGCAGCGGTTGTCCCGGTCCCAGCACGTCGGGGTGAATCACAAAGTCGTCGTAGGGTCGGCCGGAAAGATATTTGTAGCGCGCGCCGACCTTCCAGCGGTCGCTGATCTCCCAGGTCAGGCCGAGGGTCGCGACATGCTCGCGGCTGAAGTCGGCGACGACGTCACCACGACCGTCTTTCCGGTCGATCACGGCATCGTTGTAAGAGTAGGTGGCGGTGGTGTAAAGGCCTTCGCGAATCGTGCCGTTGACCACGAGGTCCAGGCCATACGATGTGCCGTCACCGATGTTGGCAAACGTGCCGCGGACTCGATCAAGGTTTACCACCAGGTTGTCGAGGTTTTGATAATAGGCTTCGGCCAATACCGACCAGCGTTTGTTCGGATAATACTGAAAGCCGATACTACCGTGCGTGATCTCCTCGTTCTTAAGGGAGTTCGCGGCGTTGGCGGCGAGTTGCAAAAACCGGGGCGACTGATGAAAGAGCCCGGCGGTGGCAAAATACCTGATCGTGTCGCCCGGCCGCCAATTGACGCCGAACCGGGGCGCCACGAAGCTTTCGTCGGCAAAGCCGTCCCGTTCGAACCGCAGCCCGGTGCGCACATCCCAATCGCCGCGTTCGAAAACCTGGTCCACGTAGCCGGCATAGCTGGTTTCTTTCCGATTGAGGGCGGAGTTGGTCTTGGCGGGGGTCAG
>JAUPWC010000592.1 GCA_030916665.1 Verrucomicrobiota bacterium | reverse complement strand
CAGTCGCTGGGCAAGAAATGGCAACCCACGACCACCGCCGGGCGGTGATCTCAAATCTCAAATTTCAAATCTGAAATCTTAAACCCCACCCTCCCATGTTCCGCCGCATCATCTACGAAGACTGGCAGCTCATTTTCCCCGTCGTCGCCCTCGCCGTGGCGTCGCTGGTCTATCTTGCCGCCGCCTGGCGCGCGTCCCGCATGAAGCCCGCGCAGAGCGAGCGTCTCGCCCGGATGCCCTTCGACCACGAATAACCTGCCGACATGAATCCGCACCCGACGCCTCCTCCCGGCGACAACACCCCGCCGGTCCGGCCGCACGTATACGACGGCATCCAGGAATTCGATCAGCGCCTGCCGAACTGGTGGCTCTACACCCTTTACGGCGCCATCGCCTTCGCTGTCGTCTTCTGGTTTGCTCAGGTCACCGCGCGGCTCGTGCCGACCGATGGCGCCCAGGTGGACGCCGCCATGGCGAAAATTGCCGCCGCCAAGCTGGCCACCTCGATTGACGTGAACAACGACGACGTGTTCTGGGACATGAGCCGCAACCCCGTCTTCACCGACGCCGGCAAGCAGACCTACGCCTCCCTTTGCGCGGCCTGTCACCTCGCCAGCCTCAAGGGCAAGGGGGAAAACCCCGCCGCCGTCGGCCCCGATCTCACCGACACGGCGTGGATCCACGGCGGTGCGCCAAAGGCAATCTACCATACGGTCGCCGGCGGCGTCCTGGCCAAGGGCATGCCCGCCTGGGAACCCGTGCTCGGACAGAAAAAGACCGCCGAGGTCGTCGCCTTCCTGCTTTCGCACCACCAGAAAGGGGAACCGATCACCGTCGAGCCAACCAAATGAACTGTAGCGGCGCTCTATGAGCGCCGGACGGCGGTCATAGACCGCCGCTACAGGTGCTCAAACCACGCATGAGCGCCCAACCCATCAACGAGCATTCCAGACCCAAGTCCGCGAAGGCACGTCAGCTGCCTTCGGTGGACACAGTCACGACCATCGCGGCCGACGGCTCCCTCCGCGACCTCCACCCGGCCGATGTCCACGGTCGCTTCACCCGGGCCCGCCGCTGGTTCGGCTGGGGGCTGATCGTGTTCTACGTCGTCCTGCCCTGGATTCCCGTCAACGGCTATCCCGCGGTCTTCCTCGACCTCGCGGCGCAACGGTTCCACTTTTTCGGCTACACTCTCGCGGCACAGGACATCTGGCTGCTGTTCTTCGGCATTTCCGGGCTCGGTTTCTCCCTGTTCTTCATCACCGCCCTCTTTGGCCGGATCTGGTGCGGCTGGGCCTGCCCGCAGACCGTTTATCTGGAGTTCGTCTATCGCGCCATCGAGCGGTGGATTGATGGCGACGCCACCGCGCGGCGCGCGCTGAGCGCCGCGCCGCTGACCCCCGCCAAGGCGGGCCGGCGGGTGGGCAAACACGCGCTCTACCTCGTGGTGTCCTTCGTCATCACGCACATCTTCCTCAGCTACTTCGTGAGTCTGCCCGAGGTCTGGCGCATGATGCACGAGAACCCTCGCGAGCACTGGGCGGCCTTCGTCTTCGTGTCCGTCTCGGCCGGCATCCTCTATTTCAACTTTGCTTGGTTTCGCGAACAGCTCTGCATCGTGATTTGCCCCTACGGGCGCCTCCAGTCGGCGCTCAGCGACGACCACACCCTGGCCATCGGCTACGACACGAAGCGCGGCGAGCCGCGCGGCAAGCTGCGGCATGCCGCGGGGGTGGGCAGCGAGCTTGCTCGCGCAGGGTTGGACGAAGCGCGCGCAAGCTCGCTGGCCCACGGGAACGCCGGCGACTGCATCGACTGCAACCGCTGCGTCCAGGTCTGCCCGACCGGCATCGATATCCGCCACGGCCTGCAGCTCGAGTGCATCGGCTGCGCGGCCTGCATTGACGCCTGCGACGAGGTGATGACCAAAGTCCACCGCCCGACCGGGCTTATCCGCTACGACTCGTTCGTGGGGCTCGGCGGTGGTCGCACCCGCTGGGTCCGCCCGCGCATCATCGTCTATCTCGTCATGCTGCTCGTCGGCGTGGCCGTGGCCTCATTCGCATTTTCAACCGTCAAGCCCGCCAACCTGCTCGTTTACCGCATGACCGGTGCGGCCTACTTCGTGGACCGCGACGACGTGCGCAACCAATTCATGGTGCGACTGGTCAACAAACGCACCGCGCCGATGACCTTTCTCGTCACCACGGAAGGCGTGCCCGCGGGCGTCCAGCAGACCGGCTTCCGCGAACCGGTCACGCTGGGTCCGCTGGCCGAGCAGGTCAGCCCGCTCGTGCTCCTGATGGACCGGAAGGGCTACTCCGGGCCGTTTCATTTCACCATCCGGGTCGAGGATGCGGAGCGCACCTACCAGCTGTCGCGCGCCGTAGAGTTCATGGGGCCGGATCCGAAGCTGCTCGAGGAGGAGGACCGTGAAAAAGGCATCCAGCGCTGAGACGGTCTCGTCTTCTGCCTCTTCTGTGGGAGCGACCGTGGTCGCGCCTGGGGCCAAGTCGCGGGCCAGCACGCCCCCGCCATCAGGCAGCCTCAGCCTCTGGCTCTGGGTCGCCGCCGGCTTCCTCTTCCTCGCCGGGTTGTGGACGGCGCTGTTCCTCGCCTCGCGGAGAATCGACACCCGCACCGTGCCGCTCGCCACCCAGGAGGCTAAGCCATGACGCACGAGGTCGCCGGCATCACGGGGCCCGTCACGGCGCTGCTCGCCGGGCTCGTCACGAGCCTGCACTGTGCGGGCATGTGCGGCCCGCTCGCCTGTTCCCTCATGCCCGCACGGCGCGATGAAGCCGATCCGCACACGGTGGCCACGGTTTATCATCTCACCCGCCTGGCCGGCTACTCGCTGCTTGGGGCGTTGGTGGGCGGCCTGGGCCGCGTGCCGCTGTCGTTCGTCGGTGAGAGCGCGATGCGCTACCTGCCCTGGCTGCTGGTGCTGTTCTTCCTCGCGGTGGCGGTGCGCTTCGACCAGCGCCTGCCCCGGCTACCGCTGCTCGGCCGGGCCTACATGGCGGTTTCCGCGCGGCTTCGCGGTGGCTCTCGCCTGAAGGCGGCGGCGTTGCTGGGCTTCGCCACGCCGCTGCTGCCCTGCGGTCCGCTGTATTTTGTCCTGTCACTCGCCCTGCTGTCCGGCTCCGCCCTCAAGGGAACGGAGACCTTGCTCGCCTTCGGCCTCGGCACGGTGCCGCTGCTGTGGTTTGCGCAGGCCAACTATCACCTCATCCGCGTCCGTCTCGGCCCCGTCTGGCTCGGTCGCATCCAGACCGCGCTGGCGCTCGCCGTGGCCGCCGTGCTCGTGTGGCGCCTGCGCGGCACGCTGGGCCTTGGCGGACCGGGGGTGAACGACTTTGTCTGCTTCTGACATGAGCACGGCGCGACCCAAAGCTGATCGTGGTCGGGCGGGGTCTCCGAACCCCGCCTCGGACGCGGCGCCGGCTTCGCAGGCGGGGTTGCTTCGCCATCTCCGCCAAGCCTCCGTCGGAGACCCCGCCCTCCAGCAGCATCATGAGGATTTCCGGCAAAACTTGGTGGACGGGGGTGTGAGCCCGATGGTGCGAGTGCGTGGACTGCGCGCCCCGCAAGCCGCCCCCGTTCACCTTTGCCGGCACTGCGGCACGTCGCTGACGACCGACCGCACCCGTGAGAGCGGCTTCTGCTGCACGGGCTGCGCCTATGTTTTCCGGCTCGTCCACGAGCACGGCCTGGAAGGCTACTACAGGATCCGCGATACGGTCGTGGCGCCGGTGGACCAGGTGGTGTTCCAGCCGCGCGACTACGCCTGGCTGGGCGAATTGCAGGCCGAGGCCGAGAAGGCACCCGGCACACCCGCGATGATGCTGGAGGTGCAGGGCATCTCCTGCGCCGGCTGCGTCTGGCTCATCGAGAAGGTGTTTCACCAGCAGAAGGGCGCGCTGGGCATTGAGACCGATGCGCAGCTGGGCCGCATGCGCCTGCGCTGGGCGCGCGGCGAGTTCGACGCACCGGGGTTTGCGCGGGCGCTGCAATCCTTCAACTACCTCGTCGGTCCGCCCGGCGAGGAACCTGCGGTGCCGGAAAGCCGCCTGCTCGTGCGGCGCGTGGGCCTGTGCGCGGCGTTCTCGATGAACATCATGCTG